>NZ_RAWF01000170.1:0-22192 GCF_003612075.1 Corallococcus sp. CA041A | reverse complement strand
GGGCTGTCGCCGAAGGTGTTGTGCCGCATCGCGAGGATGCAGCACGCGGTGGAGCTGTCGCGGGAGTTGGAGGGCGCGGAGTGGGCGCTGGCGGCCGGGTACTACGACCAGGCGCACCAGGTGCGGGAATTCCGGGCGCTGACGGGGCTGACGCCGGGGGCGTACGTGCGCGAGCAGGCGGAGGTCGGATTCGTCCAATCGCCGGAGGGGGCGGGTGCGTAAGGTGGGGGTGTTCCCACTTCGAGGAGGCACACCATGTCCACCGCACCGCAGCAGGCCGAGCAGCACCACCGCATCGACTACATCGAGCTTCCCGTGAAGGACATCGCGGAGGCGAAGCGCTTCTACGGCGCAGTGTTCGGCTGGAGGTTCGAGGACTACGGCCCGGACTACACGAGCTTCATGGACGGGCGGCTGAACGGAGGCTTCGACAAGGAGCGGGAGGCGTCGAAGGGCGGCGCGTTGCTGGTGCTCTATTCGAAGGACCTGGACGCGACGCTGGCGAAGGTACGCGAGGCCGGTGGGCGCATCGTGAAGGACACGTTCTCCTTCCCCGGAGGCAAGCGCTTCCACTTCACCGACCCCACGGGCAACGAGCTGGCGGTGTGGACGGAGCCTTGAGGCGCTGAACCAACGGTAGGGCGGGGAGTGCCGCGGTTCACGCGAGCTGTCGCGGTCCCAACACTCCCGGCCCTCCCGCGACGCGTGGTGCACGAGCGGGCGGGACGCGGAGTGATCCCGGATCGCTTGCGTTCCTGGCGCGCGGTAGAAGTCGGGCCGGCTCCTCCCTGGGAATGTCGCCCGTGCTCGCTATCGCCAACGCCACCGTCCTCCACGTCAACGACACGCCCGCGAGCCTCTATCTGGGGACCTTCTCGCTGCGCCAGGCGGGCTACCGCATGCTGGAGGCGGTCACCGGAGAGGAAGCCCTGCAGGTCGCCTTCGATTCACGCCCTGACGTCATCGTGCTCGACGTGAAGCTTCCCGACATGAGCGGCTATGACGTGTGCCGGCGCCTGAAGGAGGACCCTCGCACCCGCGAGATCTCCATCATCCACACCTCCGCCACCTTCATCACCGCGGAGAAGAAGGTCGCGGGCCTGCGCGCCGGCGCGGACGTCTACCTCACCCAGCCGTTCGACCCCGAAGAGCTCATTGCCACCGTCAACAGCGTCCTGCGCCTGCGGCGCGTGGAGCGCGAGGCCCTGGCGAACGCCGCCCGCCTGGAGGAGGCCGACCGCAAGAAGGACGAATTCCTCGCCATGCTCGCCCACGAGCTGCGCAACCCGCTGGCCGCCATCTCCGTCGCGGTGCAGATGCTCGGACAGAAGGACTCGAACGGTCTGTCCGAAGCCGACGCACGCCGCCGCGACATCATCGAGCGGCAGGTGAGCCACCTGCGCCACCTGGTGGACGACCTGCTCGACGTCAGCCGCATCACGCGCGGCAAGTATGCCCTGCGTCGCGGCCGGCTGGACCTCAACACCGTGTTGCAGCACTCGCTCGCCGCCGCGCGGCCCGTGATGGAGGAGCGCGGACTCGTCCTGCGGGAGGCCCGCCCCACCGCGCCCTGCTGGGTGGACGGCGACCGGACGCGCCTGGAGCAGGTCTTCACCAACCTGCTCGACAACGCCGCCAAGTATTCACCCGAGGGCGGCATCGTCACCGTGGGCGCCCACGTGTCCGAGGACTCGCGCGTGCGCGTCTCCGTGCAGGACACTGGCATCGGCCTGCGGCCGGAGGACCAGGAGCACATCTTCGAGCTCTTCGCGCAGCTGGACGCGGGCCTCGCGCGCAGCCGGGGCGGACTGGGCATTGGCCTGACGCTGGTGCGCCATCTCGTGACCGAACACGGTGGCCACGTGGAGGTCTTCAGTGAGGGGCCAGGCCAGGGCAGCACATTCACCATCACGTTGCCGCTGCTCACGGACGCCGCGAGGCCTGAGGCCACCGTGGAGCGCATCGAGTCCCGCCGGCGCGAGTGGCGCATCCTCCTGGTCGACGACAACCCCGACGCGCGCGACGGCCTGAGCGAGATGCTCCAGCTATGGGGCCACACCGTCGCGGTCGCCTCGGACGGTCCGGAGGCGCTCGCGATGGCGACTCCTGGCACCTACGACGTCATCATCCTGGACATCGGCCTGCCGGGCCTGGACGGCTATCAGGTGGCGCAGGAGCTGAGCGGGCGCGTGGCGTCGGACGCGCACCTCATCGCGCTCACGGGCTATGGGACGCCGGAGGACCGGGCCCGCAGCGAGGAGGCGGGCTTCGACCTGCACCTGGTCAAGCCCGTGGAGTTGGTGGAGATCGGCCGGGTGCTCGCGCAGCTGGGGCCCGTGAAGCGCGGCACACGCCGCCGGTCCCAGATGAAGAGCGCATAGGACCTCACGCCCGGGGCTAGAGGCCCGCTGCGGACTGCTCCGTGCCTCGCCGAGCCCACCGGTCGCGGATCCATGCCCGGGCGGGTTTCTCCACGCGCTCATGCACGAGCAAGCTCAGGCCTATCGAGCCCACGACGAACGCCACCACCGCCCAGGCGGCCGTGGGCGACTCACCCAGCCGTTTGAGCACTGCCTTCCAGGCGAACAGCACCGGCATGTGCAAGAGGAAGAGCGCATAGCTCGCCTCACCCAGCAGGCGCAGCGGCCGTGAAGCCAGCACCCGAGCCACGGCGCCCTGGCTCCACGACAGCAGGATGAACAACGCCGCGAACACCGGCGCCAGCAGCCCGTTGTGCAGCAGCGGGAAGGGCAGCACGGTGCTCCCCGCGAGTGCCGCGATGACTCCCGCGCACACCACCGCCACGGCCACCGGATGCGAGCGCCGCGACTCTCCGGACCGCAGCAGGAAGAAGCGCGCCGCGAGGATGCCCAGGATGAACTCCGGCAGCCGCGCCAGCGGGTTGAAGCGCAGCGCCAGCATCCACGGGCCGGAGTTGTACGCGGACGCCGTGCCTCCGGTGTGGTCCGGATCCACCGTCATGTAGAGCGCCGGGAACACCATCGCGGCTCCGTACGTCACCGCCGCGCCCACCGCGAGCGCCCTTGGCCCCAGCAGGCCCAGCCTCCCGGCCAGGAAGGGGAACGCCGCGTAGAAGAACGCCTCCACCGCCAGCGACCAGCCCGAGCCGTTCCACGCCATCGCCGTCCAAGGCGTCCAGCTCTGGAGCAGCAGCGGCGTGACCACCAGTGCCTCCGCGTGCTGCAGCCCCCTCGATGGGGCCACCGCCCACGTATCACGCAGCCCCTTGAGGTACGCGGGAGCGTCGAGTGCCAGGCCCAACGCATAGACGGGATAGATGCGCGCGAAGCGGGCCACCCAGAACGCCTTGCGCGCCGCGTACGTGCCCGGCGGCTGCTCCAGGTAGTTGTAGCCAAGGATGAAGCCCGACAGGACGAAGAAGAGGCCGAGGCTCACGTACCCGCTGTCGAGCAGCCCGTGCAGTCCCGGCGGCGCCTCCGTGCCGGAGAAGACCAGGTGATACACGTGGTAGGCGACGACGTGCGCGGTCGCGAGGAACCGCAGCCCGGTGAGTGCATGCAGTTGCTGCAGGGAAGAAACCATGAGGGCCGCGAGTCTCGCAGCCCCGAGCGTGCTCCTCAATCAGCCCGGGTGCAATGGACCTGACCGGCGGCTGAGTAGACTCACGGCGCGAGTCAGGTCACCAGAAGTGTTTCAACCCCACCCACGGTCGGAAGTCCTTCGCAATGACACGCATCGGATGCGCTCCGCGATGACCCGGGACGGCAGGCATTGAGCCGCCGAAAAAGCGGGGCCACCAGGCAGGTCCGCCGGCCGGGCGCGCAGCTCAGAAACCTGTCAGACAGTCGGACAGGCTCAAACCACACGAAGCCGAGGTCACGCGCTTGGTGGAGCTCGGAAGCAGTTCCCGACGTCATGCGTGCGCGGGCGAAGAAAGCAGGTTCACGGACAGGGCCCCCTGCCGGGCACGCATGCTCAAAACCTGTCCGACAGTCGGACAAGTTCGCGCCACATAAAGCCGAAGACGCATGCCCGGCGGAGCCCCGCCGTGGGCCGAGACATCGTGCGTGCGCGGACGGCAAGGAGGGTCCACGGAGAGGGCTCCTGCCGGGAGCACAGGCCAGAAACCTGTCCGACAGTCGGACAAGTTCGCGCCACATAAAGCCGAAGACGCATGCCCGCCGTGGGCCAAGACGTCGTGCGTGGACGGCAAGGAGGGTCCACGGAGAGGGCCCCTGAAGGGCACGCATGCTCAAAACCTGTCCGACCGTCGGACAGGCTCGCGCCAAACGAAGCCGGGGAAGTGGGCCTGACGAAGTCGTGCGGTGATCTGCGACATCGTGCGTGCGCGGAGAGAGAAAGCGGCTCCACGGTCGGGGCCGTCCGCCGGGAGCACAGGCCAGAAACCTGTCCGACGGTCGGACAGGCTCGCGCCACAAGACGTCGAGGAAGTGCGCCTGACGGAGTCTCGCGGTGAGCCGCGACGCCGTGCGTGCGCGGACGCCAAGAGGGTCCATGGACGTGGGGGCCGTCCGCCGGGAGCACAGGCCAGAAACCTGTCCGACAGTCGGACAGGTTTTCGCTGCATGCGGCCCGCGCACTTGTCCGACAGTCGGACAGGTTTTTCTCCGACCGGGCCCGGAGGTTGCCCCCTGGCTGGCAATGAGAAGGGTGGGCTCGCACGTCCATGTCAGACCCCTGTGGTTGGATGGCGATGCTGGGACGAGGAGGGGGAGTGGGGATGGAACGGCGAGGACTCGTGGCCTATGTGGAGGCGCAAATCGAACGCGATATCGCGCTGGGGCGTCTGCACCCGAGCGGACAATTCGGCTCCGAAGCGAAGCTGGCGCGCCGCTATGAGGTGTGTCGGGGCACCATCCGCGAGGCGCTGCGGCGGCTGGCGGCGCGAGGCCTGGTGGTGCAGCGCCCCGGACGCAAGACGCGCGCGGTGCCGTTGGATGAGTCACTGACGCTGGAGAACCTGGGGCTGGCGCTGCATGACGCGAGCAACCCGGATGCCCGGTGGCTTCTGGAGGGCTACTTCAGCCTCAAGCGGCAGGTGCTGGTGGAGCTTCTGGCCGACTGCTGCGCGAGGGCCTCGGACCTCGACTTGGACCGGCTGGGGAGCACGTGCTACCAGCTCCAGGACGCGGCGCGCTGGGAGTCGGGGGAAACCTGCGCGCAGGCGGAATTCGAGTTGCTGCGGCATGCGGCGCGGGTGGCGGCGCGTCCGGGGCACGTGCTCCTCGTGCAGTCCCTGCAGCGGGCCTTCCTGGGAGGAGCCGCCCAACTGCTGCCGCTCATGGGCGGAGAGGCGCTGCGCGAGTGGGCCTTCCGCGCGATGGCAATCCTGCACGAGCGCGACGTGCAGGCACTTCAGCATGAGCTGCCGGCACTGCTGAAGGCGCGCGATGAGCGCGTGCTGAATGCCTTCGCCCCTGCTCCTCAGGTACCTGCGGCCCCCGTCGCCCCAGGCTCCCAGTCGGACGTTCACGGCACCCCTGTGTCAGCCATCGCGCGGGACGATGCGCTGGAGGCGCGGCCTTGCGTCCAGGAGTGCCGTCCCGGCGATTCCACACAATGCAGCGTGCAGGAGAATGCGCTGGAGGCACGGCCCTTGGGCGAGGAGCGCGACCTTGGCGGCGTTGCGTCAGCCGCTGGGGATATCCAGGTGCTCGGGATTGCTCCCTGCTTCCCTGTGGAGCCCGACAGCGGAGGGTCGTTGTCTTCAGATGCCGGCGGGCTCGCCTTGCTCGCGTCTCGGGGGGAATGCATCGAGACGGACCTGCTGGAAGCGGCCTTGGGCAACCTTTCCGACTGTCGGACAAGTTGTGACAATTCGTCTTCGGATGGCGGCCTTCAATCCGAACCACCACCCACCCGCGCCCATGGACAAGCGGACGTGGCGGAACGCGAGGTGGGTGGCGCGATTCACGGCCACCTGAGACGGTGGGTGGCTCGCCTCTTGCGGTCCACTGCGCATTCCCTGGGACGACTCGCCTCGAGTTACCGCGCTTCAGGCGACCTGCTCAGAGCTGCTCAATGCCGGGAGCGGCCGACGAGCCTTTCACCGTCGCTTCATCCGGACGCAGCTTCGCGCGCACGCGCGGGTCCAGCTTGAGGATGACCGCCTCCACCGCCTGCGCCTGGGTGTAGTCGTTGGCCGGCGTAAGCAGGAAGAGGCCGACGGCCGCGTCGCCCCCCGCCGCCTGCGCCACCTTCCTCACGTGCGCGATGAGGTCCTGCTTGGAGTCCACCCGCCCCTGGCTGAAGGCCAGCTTGCCCAGCAACTGGTGCGAATACCCGTCCTTCACCTGGAGCATGTGGGAGGTCATCTCGATGCCCTCCGGTAACGTCTCCTGCAGGAAGATGACCGCCGCCGCGTCCTTCACCGCCGCCGCCTGGGCCAGCACCTCTCGGTCGCGCTCGGGCAGGTACTCGCCGTAGCCCCGGTACTCGTTCTGCTCCAGGGCCTTGCCGTGGAGGTAGGTCGGACCCGAGCAGCCCAGGAACGCGAAGGCGCCCACCAAGACGGAAAGGCAGATAGGTCGAAGGTTCATGTTCAGGCTGTCTAACACACCGCGCGAGAGCGCTCATGGACGCGCCGTGCACCCTTCGTTCGCGAAGCTGGAAATGGAGACCCCGGCTTCGGCGTAGAACGGGCCACATGCTCAGCCTGCGCAACCTGGTGAAGGTGTATCCGGGCCCGGTGACGGCCCTTCGTGGCGTGGACCTGGACGTTCCCAAGGGGATGTTCGGCCTGCTCGGGCCCAACGGCGCGGGCAAATCCACGCTGATGAAAATCCTCTCCGGCCTGCTGGAGCCGACCTCCGGCGAGGTGACGCTCGACGGCCTGGACCTCGTGCGCCACCCGGAGGCGCTGCGCCCGCACCTGGGCTACCTGCCGCAGGAGTTCGGCTTCTACCCGTACCTCTCCGGGCAGGACATGCTGCGCTACCTGCTGGAGCTCAAGGGCGTCACCGCGCCGCAAGGGCTGAAGGCCCTGTGCGCCCAGTTGCTGGAGCGCGTGAACCTCACCTTCGCGGCGAAGCGCAAGGTGAAGGAGTACTCCGGCGGTATGCGGCAGCGGCTGGGCATCGCGCAGGCCCTGGCCGGCGACCCGAAGCTCCTCATCGTGGACGAGCCCACCGCGGGCCTGGACCCCGAGGAGCGCCAGCGCTTCTACCGGCTGCTCGCGGAGGTGGCCCACGAGCGCACAGTGCTCCTATCCACGCACATCGTGGAGGACGTGGCCATGCTCTGCCCTCGCTTCGCCGTCATCCGCCACGGCCGAGTGATGGCCATCACCAGTCCCACCGAGGCGAAGGCCGCCCTCCACGACTCCCTCTTCGAAGGCACCGTCCCCCCGGCCGACATGGCCGCCTTCCAGCAGGCCCACCGCGTCACCCAGGCCGTGCTCTTCGAGGGCAAGAACCGCGTGCGCATCCACGCCGCTCCGGGCGCGCCCGTGCCCCCCGGCTTCGAGCGAACGCCGCCCACGCTGGAGGACGCCTATCTCCTCCTGATGAAGGACGCGCCCGAGCCCAAGGCCCCGGCGCCCGCATCCGCCCCGGCGGTGGGCGCGTGAACGCGGCCCGGCTCTGGCGCGTGGCGCGCACCGAGTGGCGTCACCAGACGCGGCGCCCCTTGTTCTGGGTGTTGCTGGTGTTGCTGGTGTTGCTGGTGTGGGGCGTGTCCTCCGGCAACGTCACCATCGCCGCGGGCAGCACGGAGGTGGGCGGCAAGAAGGCGTGGATCACCAGCGCCTTCGCCGTCGCGCAGACGGTGCTGCTGCTCTCCTTCATGCTGTTCACCTTCTTCGTGTCCGTGGGCGCGGGCATGTCCGTCATCTCCGACGACGAGGCCCGCGTGCAGCCGCTGTTGCACACCACGCCGCTGACGCCCTCGGAGTACGTGTGGGGCAAGTTCGCGGGCGTGCTGGGCGCGTATGTGCTGGCGCTCGGGTGGATGATGGGGTGGCTCGTCTTCTTCCACCACGTCGTGCCGGCGGGCGCGGACGCGGAGTTCCGAGGGCCCTTCGCGTTCGGGAACTACGTGGGCGGCGCGGTGTGGTTCGGCCTGCCGCTCATTGTCTTCATGGCGGGCGCGGCCTTCGCCACGGGCGAGCGCACGCGCCGCGCGGTGCCGGTGTACTTCCTGCCGGTGGGGCTGTTCTTCCTCAGCGCGTTCTTCCTCTGGGATTGGTCCCCCGGCTGGCTGGACCCGCGCGTGAACCGGCTCCTGATGGCGCTGGATCCCGGTGGCTTCCGGTGGCTCACTGAGACGTGGATCAAGGTGGACCGGGGCGTGGACTTCTACAACACGCAGCCCGTGGGGCTGGACGCCCTCTTCGTCACCAGCCGCTTCGTGCTCATGGCCCTGGGCCTGGGCGCGGTGGCCTGGAGCGAGAGCCACTTCCGCCGAGCGCTCCGGGGCGAGGTGGGCACCAAGGCTCCGCGCAAGGGCGGGGTCCTGGACGCGCCTCCCAAACAGGTGGCGCTGTCGCACGCGGAGGCGCCGCTGTCCGCGCTGCGCATGGGCGTCCGTCCGCCGGGCTTCTGGACGGGGCTGTGGACGGTGACGCGCGCGGAAGGACGGGGCCTGCTGTCGCAGCCGGGGCTCTACCTGTTCCTGCCGCTCCTGATGTTGCACATGGTGTCGCAGGGCGCCACGGCGGTGGGCCCCTTCGACACGAGCCTCCTCTTGGTGCCCGGGCGCTTCGCGGTGCGCACGATGGGGCAGGCGTCGGTGCTCGTGTGCCTGCTGTTGATGTTCTACGTGGTGGAGTCGCTGGAGCGTGAGCAGGCCTCCGGCTTCGCGCCCATCCACGACGCGACCCCGGTGCGCACGCTGTCGGTGTTGCTGGGCAAGGCGCTGGCGAACAGCCTCGTCGCGGTGGCGCTGCTCGCAGCCATGGCGCTCGCGGGCACGCTGGTGCAGGTGTCGCAGGGCAAAGTGCCGCTGTCGCTGACGCCGTATGTCCTCGTGTGGGGGCTGTTGCTGTTCCCCACGTTCCTCCTGTGGACGGGCTTCATCCTGGCCGCGCGCGCGGTGACGGGAGGCCGCTTCGGCACCTACGCGCTGGCCCTGTCCGCGCTGGGCTTCACCGGCTACCTCGCCGTGCGCGGCGATCTCACCTGGGTGACCAACTGGCCGTTGTGGGACGCAGTGCGGTGGACCGACCTGGGCGCCTTCCAGGTGGATCGCGCCGCGCTGGTGCTCAACCGCGTGGCAGCGCTGGGCGCGGCCGTCTTCTTCACCGCGCTGGCGGTGCGCCTGGATGGCCGCCGCGTCCGCGACTCGGTGACGACGCTGGAAGGATTGAAGCCTTCGGGCCTCGCGCGCGGGCTGTGGCGGCTGGCGCCGTACCTGGCGGTGCCGGTGGTGGCGCTGACGTGGCTGGGCATCCTCGTGGGGCAGGGCCACCAGGGCGCGGCGGCGAAGAAGCGCGCGAAGGAGTACTGGCAGAAGAACCTGGCGACGTGGAAGGACGCGCCTCAGCCCATGCTGGCGGATGTGGACGTGGACGTGGACCTGGAGCCGGAGGCGAGCGCCTTCCGCATGAAGGGCACGTACACGCTGCTGAACCGGCACACCGTGGCGCTGCCGCGCTTCGCCCTCAGCGGCGGCGATGGCTGGACGGACGTGCGCTGGACGCTGGACGGCAAGGACGTGACGCCGGAGGACCGCGCCGGGCTGTATGTCTTCACGCCGTCCCCGCCGCTACCGCCCGGAGCGAAGGTGACGGTGGGCTTCCAGTATGCGGGCCATGTGCCGGATGGCGTGTCCCGCGAGGGCGGCGCGTTCAGGGAGTTCATCCTCCCGTCCGGCGTGGTGCTCACCAGCGAGACGCCCACGTTCGCGCCGGTCGTCGGCTACGAGGAGGAGCGCGGCATCGACCCGAAGGAGAACCGCTACGAGCCGCGCGTGTACGCGGACGACTTCTACGAAGGGCCCACGGATGCCGCCTGGGGCAGCAACATGCCGTTCCCCTTCCGGATCCGCGTCAGCGGCCCGGAGTCCTACACGCTCAACTCCGTGGGCGTGCGTGAGAGCGATACGGTGAAGGACGGCCGGCGCACCACGGTGTGGCGGAGCGACCATCCGGTGAGCTTCTTCAACGTCATCGCGGGGAAGTGGACCCGCGTGGACGGCGCGGGCACGGTGGTGTTCCACGACCCCTCGCACGGCTACAACGTGCCGGAGATGATGCGCGGGCTGGAGGCCGCGCGCCGGTACTACTCGGAATGGTTCCACCCGTTCCCGTGGGCCGAGCTGAAGCTGTCGGAGTTCGCCGGCCTGGACAACTACGCGCAGGGCTTCCCCACGGACATCACGTTCTCGGAGTCCATCGGGTTCCTCACGCTCACCACACCGGAGTCGAACGCGGTGCTGCTCGTCACCGCGCACGAGGCCGCGCATCAGTGGTGGGGCGACCTGCTCATCCCCGGCAAGGGGCCCGGTGGCAATGTGCTGTCAGAGGGCATGTCGCATTACTCGTCGCTGAAGCTCATCGAGCAGCTCGATGGGCAGGAGGCTCGCCGGCAGACCGCGAAGCGCATGGAGGAGCGCTACGGCAAGGACCGGCGCGTGGACGCGGAGCAGCCGCTGGTGAAGCTGGACGGCTCGCGCGACGGCGACACGGTGGTCCTCTACGAGAAGGGCGGCTGGACGTTCTGGATGCTGGAGGACCTGATGGGCCGCGACGCGATGCACGCGGGGCTCCAGGCCTTCCTGAAGCAATACATGAACAACGCCGACCATCCGGTGCTGCAGGACTTCATCGCGGTGATGCGCCCGTTCGCGCCGTCTCCCGAAGCGTTCGACCGCTTCACCCGGCAAGCCTTCTTCGAAGTGGTGGTGCCCGAGTACCGCGTCAGCGACGCGCGCGTGACGAAGTCCGGCGGCCAGTGGGTGACCACGGCGACGGTGACGAACGTGGGCACGGGTCGCATGCCGGTGGAGGTGACGGTGACGAAGGCCGGGGAGTCCGCCGCGCCCCTGGGGGGCGCGGAGGCCCTGGCGCGCGTGGAGCCCGGGGCGGGTGAAGCGGTGCAGGTGACGCTGCGCTCGGCGTTCGAGCCGGAGCGGCTGCTGGTGGACCCGGACGTGCGCGTGCTCCAGCTGCGCCGCGAGCAGGCCCAGGCGAAGCTCTCGCCGCGGTGACACGGTGACACGGTGACACGCGTGTCTCCTCGCGCAGGGGACATGTTGTCACGATGTCAGACGCCACCGCCGCGCCGCTCCCTCTGCGAGCAGGCTGGCACATCGATTGCGATGGGCGTCCTCCGCATGACGGGCCTCGGGGGTCCGCTCCATGACGGGGGTCATCACATGGTCGCGATGAAGTGGAAGCTGGGTGTGTCGTGGGTGCTTGTGTCGGCGGCGGCGTTCGCGCAGGAGGAGGCCGTCACCACGGGGGCGCTCCCGGTGGCGCGGCGCAACGTGGTGACGGTGTCCGTCCCCCTCCAGAGCCTGAGTCATCTGTCACTGGAGGGCGAGCGCGTGATGGGGGAGCGCTTCTCCGTGGGCCTGGGCGTGTCCGCGCTCTTCAACCAGGTGCGCGCGAGGTTTGATGAGACCCAGGCTGACGGCGTGGAGGGGTTCGACAGCGGTTCCTACCGGCTGGGCATCGAGCCTTCGGTGCGCTTCTACCTGACGGGACGGGCGCCCCAGGGCCTGTGGGTGTCACCGCGCCTGGAGGCGAGCCTGGGGCGCAACACGAGTGAAACGGTGCCGAGCCAGGACGAGGGACTGTCGTTGATCGACAACTCCACGGACATCTGGTCCGTGGGTGGGGCGGCGGTCGTGGGCTACAGCGTGGTGCTGGAGCCCGGCTTCACGGTGCAGGGCGGCGTGGGGTTCGGGGCCCGCCGCGAGGCGCTCGCCTACGACATGGTGCGCCCCGTCGAGAACGGCCTTTCGGCGCTGACGCGGGTCCACCAGTCGACGTGGCTGTTCACCCAGCGCATCCTGCTCAACGTGGGCTGGGCCTTCTGAGGTCAGGGCCCATGCGCCCGCGTGCTCACGGTCCATGGCGTGCGGGTGGTGTCCACCCACAGGAGCTGGAGGTCCCAGCTGCCAGGCGCGGAGCCGGGCGTGTCGGTGGCGACGGCGAAGACGCGCGTGTCCGGCTGGGGCGTCACGGAGAAGCTCGTGCGCGGCGCACGGTTGGCGTCGTCGGACGGCACCACTCCCAGCGTGACGGTGCCACCGGAGGGCAGCGGCAGGCCGTCCTGCGCGGTGGCGGAGGCGAAGGGCACGTCCAGGAAGGGCGCGTCCGGCAGCACGCGGCGCTCCGAGCCCAGCGGGCCCACGTCCACGGCGGGCGTGTCCGCGGCGGCGTGCACCCAGCGCAGGCGCAGGTTGGACGGGTCGCTCGCGAAGCGGTCCGTGAGGGGCAGCAGCGTGAACGGAGACGCCGCCGGCCGGGGCGGCTCGAGATAGCCCGCGGCGACCATCAGGTAGCGCTCACCCGGGACGAGCGTGGGCGTCGTCGCCGTCGCCACCGGCGCGCTCGAGGGGCGCTCCGTCCCGGACGCGGCGGCGAAGAAGTCCAGCGTGTACGCGCCCGGCGGCACCTGGAGCGGCGAGGACAGCGTGCCGTAGGAGAGGTCACCGGACAGCTCACGCTCGCCAGCGAAGAGGTCCAGCGCGGGCGCGTCCGGTGACGCGTGCAGCACGTACACCGTGGGGTTCTGCCGGAGGATGGCCAGCGTGCCGTCGCGGCCCGCGGTGAGCAGCGAGAAGCCGTCGCCCGCGCGCGCGGAGGCGGACATGAGGCCGGTGGCGACGATGAGCGTGTCGGTGCCGGAGCCGGGCGCGGGCACGGTGAAGGACGTCAGGGTCTGGCCACCCGTGCGGAGGCCCACCTGGAACGCGGCGCCCGAGGGCAGCACCTGGGCCTGCTCGCCGGAGTCGCGGAAGCGCGCGAGCGACGCCACCTCCACCGAGCCGTCATTGCCCAGGTCCACGTCCACCGTCGGCGCGTCCGTGCCGGCGTTGATGATGCGCACGCGCGTCTGGCCTCCGTCAGCGGGCACGGTGTTGTCGCGCAGGAGCAGCGTGCGCATCGCCGCGCCGGAGTCCGAGGCGCCGAAGGCCCCGGCGGTCACCACCGTCCAGCGCGTCCCGGCCTCCATGCCCACCCGCTGGGACACGACGGGCGCGGTGCTCGCCGCCGAGCCCGCGGGCCGCAGCTCCACGGTGACAGCGCCCGCGTCGCGCGTGAGGTAGGGCGTGGTGGCGCCATAGGCCACGGCCCGGGCCACGGGCGTGGGGTCGCCAGCGAGGTAGACGTCCATCGCGGGCGAGCCCGGCGCTGCCTGTACGATGCGCAGCTGCGCCTCAGTGGGCGGAACGAGCACCGGCCCGTCCTGGGTGGGCGGCGCGTCGGAGTCCTCCGCCGAGCCGCCGCCGCACGCGGGCGCGAACACCCCCAGCGACGTGAGCGCGACGACGAGCAGTGTCTTCTCCCGCATCCTGGCCATGTCGAAGTCCCCCTTCCTCGGCGGGCCGCGAACGCGGCTCGGCACCGATGTCGACAGGGGTAAGGGTGGGCATCACCCCCACGCAGGCGAACCCCCACGCAAGGGCCACTGTCCGCCCGCGACGTTGTGCACCGGCGCACGTCGCAAGCCCCGGGCATCACAGGCGTGGAGGGCTTCGAAGTGAGGCCGGGAGCGATCACCCTGCCCCGCGGTCACGCTCGTTCGGCCGCCGCGGCGCGGCATCCAACAGGGTGGCCGCCCGGGCCATCCAGTGTTCAACACGCATCATCGCGCGGAGAGGGAGGAACGGCGCGCGTGGGTGCCGGGGAACGTGACGGCGCTGGTAGGGTCGGTGGCACCATGAACCTCGCGTCCCTTCCACTCATCGTGTCCCTGCTCGCGGCGCAGACGCCCGCGCCGGCCCCGTCGAAGGCGCCCCCCGCGCCGGCCGCCGCCGCGAAGGCACCGTCCGCCGTCCCCGGCATCGCCCCGCTGCCCGGCCTGCCCAACCTGTGGGTGAGCGGCGTGCCGCCGGTGCCGCCCGCGCTCTCCCAGCGCGTGCAGCAGTACCTGGAGTCCCGCTCCGCGCAGCTGCTGGACGTGAGCGGGGATGGCCAGCAGGTGCTCATCTCCACGCGCTTCGCGGACGTCAACCAGCTGCACCTGGTGGAGATGCCGCTGGGCGCGCGCACGCAGCTCACCTTCACGAAGGAGCCCATCAACCGGGCGCGCTTCCTGCCGGGCAATCCGCAGATTGTCTTCTACCTGCAGGACACGGGCGGCGGAGAGTTCTACCAGGTGCTCAAGCTGGACCGGCGCACGGGCCGCTCGGAGCTGCTGACGGACGGCAAGAGCCGGCATGAGGAGCTGGTGGTGTCGAAGGACGGGCGCTGGCTCGCGTACGCGGGCACGGGGCGCAACGGCAAGGACACCGACGTGTACGTGGCGCCCACGGCGGACCCCAAGCAGGCGAAGCGGGTGACGGAGGTGGAGGGCAGCTGGGCGCCGCTGGAGTTCTCCCAGGACGGCTCGAAGCTGCTGGTGCGCCAGTTCCGCGCGGCGGACGACGCGGACCTGAGCGTGGTGGACGTGAAGACGAACGCGCGCACGCAGCTGACGCCCAAGGAGGGCAAGGGCAGCGTGGACGCCGCCGTCTTCACGCACGACGGACAGGGCGTGTACGTGGCCACGGACCGCTACAGCGACTTCGCGGAGGTGTACCGGCTGCCGCTCACGGGCGCGCCCCAGGCCGCTCCGCCGTCGCTGACGAAGTCGGTGCGCTGGAACGTGCAGAACCTGGAGCTGTCCCCGGACGGGCGCAAGCTGGCGGTGGCCATCAACGAGGAGGGCTTCGGCCGGCTGTATCTGCTGGACACGCGCACGCAGGCGCTGTCGCCGGTGGAGACGCCGCGCGGGGTGATTTCGCAGGTCCGCTTCCCGGCGAAGCGGTCGGACCGGGTGGCGTTCTCGCTGACGTCGGCGCGCGTGCCGCTGGACATCTTCACGGTGGACCTGGGCACGAAGAAGACCACGCGCTGGACGCGCTCGGAGGTGGGCGGGTTGGATCCGGAGACGTTCGTGGAGCCGGAGCTGGTGCGCTACCCGTCCACGGATGGCGTGAAGGTGCCGGCGTTCCTGTACCTGCCGAAGAACGCGAAGGGGAAGGTGCCGGTGGTGGTGATGTTCCACGGCGGCCCGGAGGGGCAGAGCCAGCCCATCTTCAGCGCGCAGACCCAGCTGATGGTGACGGAGCTGGGGATGGCGGTGCTGCTGCCCAACGTGCGCGGCTCGGAAGGGTACGGCAAGGCGTACCGCGCCATGGATGACGGCGTGAAGCGCGAGGCGAGTCTGGCGGACATCGGGGCCACGCTGGACTTCGTCGCCTCCCGGCCGGAGCTGGACGCGGCGCGGGTGGGCATCTACGGCGGCTCGTACGGCGGATACATGACGCTGGCGACGGCGGCGTTCTTCCCGGACCGCATCAAGGCGGCGGTGGACGTGGTGGGCATCTCGTCGCTGCCGTCGTTCCTGCAGAACACGCAGGCGTACCGGCGGGACTTGCGGCGCGCGGAGTACGGCGACGAGCGCGACCCGGCGGTGCGCAAGGTGCAGGAGCGCATCTCGCCGCTGGGGTCGGTGGACAAGATTCGCGCTGCGCTCTTCGTGCAACAGGGGGCCAACGACCCTCGTGTGCCGCAGTCGGAGGCGGAGCAGATCGCCCAGGCGGTGCGCAAGAAGGGCGCGGACGTCTGGTACCTGCTGGCCACGGACGAGGGGCACGGGTTCCAGAAGAAGACCAACCGGGACATGGCCCAGACGACGGCGCTGATGTTCTTCGAAAAGCACCTGCTGGGCCCGGCGGCAGGGCAGGGGGGCGGGGCAGCGGGCGGAAAGTAGCCCCCACTTCGGAGGGACCCGGGCGCGGCCGATATGTCGCCGCCCCGGGGGCGTTACACATTGTCCATGTCAGCGAGGAGGGTCCTATCCATGAAGCGAGACAGACAGTCATTGCGTCGGGGTGTGGGAGTGTTGGCGGTGCTCGCGGGTGTGGGCGGAGCGTGGGCGTCCTCGGAGCAGGACCAGATTGCCTTCAGCGTGGCGCGGACGCAGTTCAACCTGCGGATGACGCCGGACAACGTCACGGGCCCCGAGTTCCAGGTGTCCCGTCTTCCAGGCGAGCTGCGAGGCCGCGTGGCGGACGCCCCGGTGACGCTGAGGCTGGAGGACGAGAAGGTGAAGGGCAACATCGGGACCTCGGTGGTGAACCTGGAAGTGAAGAAGGACGGCGACGCGGTGAAGGCGAAGGGCGGCTTCTACGGGCGCCCCGTCAACCTGACGCTGTCGCCGCAGGAATTGACGGTGTACGTGCGCGACTGCACGTACCGGCTGAAGGCGAAGGAGGAGGGCCGCACCTACGAGGGCAAGCGCAGCTGCGACCGTTCGTTCATGCCGCCCACGGTCATCACGCTGCCGGACGCCTTCCTCGCGGCCTCGCCCGCGGAGCAGGCGTCGCTGCTGCTCCTGGCGCTGTAGCTTCCACATAGGCTCGGGACGCGATGACGCGTTCCGTTTCCCGTGGAGAGGGGCCCTGGCACCGGATGCCGCCGGTGCTGGGACTCCTGTGGGTGTTCGCGCTGGCCGCGTGCGCGAGTGATGGCTCCTTCGAGCGCGAGTCGTTCGAAGCAGCGACGGGTGACGACACCCCGGCCGAGCGCGCGGGCCTCGGATTCACGCGAGAGGGGGCGTTGGAGCGTGCCGGGCCCGTGGGAGGTGAGCGCGCCCGGCAGGCGGAAGCGGCCCGGGTGGTGCGCGAGCTCTGGGAGGTCGCGGGTGCGCGCGGAGTTCCGGGCGAGGCGTGGACCTTCGACTACCAGGTGCACGACGGTGCGCTGACGTTGGTGTCTTTCCGGCGCACGGCGACAGGCCAGGGCGCCGGTGCGGCCGTGGAGTGGAGTGGGTTCTCCCACGAGCTGACGCGGAGCCTGTCCACGCTGGTGGGCGTGAAGCCACGGCGTGTGCGCTTCACGCTGGAGCGTGGGCCGGAGCGCTGGCGCTTCGACCTGGAGACGGTCCGTGGGGCGGTCGCGGTCCATGCGCGAACAGTGCCCGAGTCCCTGCCGGGAGCGTCCGAGCCCCTGGTGTCGGATGCGCTGACAGTGGCCCGGCAGCTGCTGCCCGCGTCCCGGGTTCCCTGGGAGGGCCGGGTGCATGAGAGGGCAAGGCTCCAGTTCGAAGGACTGCGATTGCATCCGGAGGTGGAGCTGGGCGTGTTCGAGGTCCAGGAAGGCTCAGGCCGGAGGATTGCTCCCGGGAGCGCGGATCTCCGCATGCCGGTGATGCAGGCGCTGTTGCCCTTCGCGAACGCGGTGGGAAGCCGCACCGTCGAAGTGGAGCTGGAGGGAAGGCACGTGCGCGGTGAAGCGGAGCCGCGCTGGCGGGTGGTGGCCGCGACGACGCTCGAACCTTCCGAGCCTCCAGTGGAGATGCAGGACATCGCCAGGGAGTACCGGGCGATGCAGGAGGACATCCTCCGGCGCTGGCGCGAGGAGGTGGAGGACAGTGCGCGCCTCGCGGGCGTGTGGTCCTTCGAGCAGCTCGCGTACTGGTACGTGGGAGGCTTCATCGCGAAGGGCGCGCTCGGCGCGATGGAGGCTGTCGCGCCCACGGTGGTCTCGGTGCTCGGCAGGGGAGGGGCGAAGGCCGCGCAGTGGTTCCGCACGGTGTTGATCCGCACTCCGCCCGCCGAGCGCGAAGCCCTCCAGCGCATCTGGATGAAGGTGGAGGCAGAGGGCCTGACGGCACTCAAGACTGGGGAGCAGGCCGAGCTCCAGTCATTGCTGAAGGGGATGGAACACCAACTCCGAAGGCCCATCACGGACAAGTACTCGAAAGACAAGCTCAGGGAGTGGGCTCGACAGGAGTACTTCGAGGTGCACCGGCCCCAGTTGGCACAAGCCTTGGGGAAGGACCTCCTGGGGGCGTATCAAGTGCACCATCTGGTGCCCATCGAGCATGCCCATCTGTTTCCCACCCGCGGTGTCAACGTGGCGGAGAACCTGGTGGGCATGGCGCGGGAGGTCCATTCGAGCGTCAACTCGGTCTGGACCCTCGTGCGCACGAACGCGAAAAACGTCTCCGCGAAAGAGGTGGAGGAAATCGCTCGCATCACGCACAAGCACTTCGGACGGTGGTTTCACGTCCTGTACGATCCGTCGAAGTCGGGAGCTGCGCTTGCCTCCGCGGAGAAGGCCGCGCTGAAGGAAGTCGCGGCCGTGCTGGGGTTATAGGCCCTGGCGTTTCAGGAGGCGCGTTCGCTTGGCGGGACTGGATACAGAGAGGGGCGGATTGACGAGGCTGATCGAGGCCTGCCATCGCTTGGGCTTTCGGGTCAGCGTGGAGCCACCCTCGGCCGATGCTCCCCGTCCTGGTTCAACGCTGTTGGGGCATCCGCTCGATCCCATGCTCGCCGGGATCTATTCGCGAGCGGGCCGAGCCACGCTGGGAGACATCGAGCTGTATCGTCCTGGCTCCGGCCCGGATGGAGTCCTGGACGTGAACGCATGGCTGCGGGGCAGGGGACAGGCTCCATTCTCTTCATGTGTTCTCTTCGGGCAGGTTTCGAACCTCGCGTACTACTACGGCGTGGTGCCGACGCTTGCGGATGAGCACGGAGTCCAGCCAGTGCTCTACATCGACATGCAGGAGGACCTGTTGGTGGTGCCGGTGGCTTCCAACGTGGACCAGCTGTTCAACCAGCTTGCCCGGTTCATGGCGCTGCTTCCGGGGGAACCGGACTTCATCCCGGGCAGATGCTCGACCACGACGTTCCCCTTCGCGGCGGCAAGGCTCATCGCGCAGGACACGGCCCTCGTGGAGATGATGCGCGCGGGTCGCTTCGACGGACTCGTGACCCGGGACGAGGAGAGTCAGCGGTGGATGCGACAGGTGCTCGACCTGTGACTCCGCGCAAACTCAGCCTCCTCATCGCCTTCACAGCGCTCGTGACCGCCGTGGGCACGGGCGTGTGGCTCGCGTGGCCCGGACCGGACCTCACCGCGCAGGCGGACCTGTCGGACGACCCCGTCCGCCTGCACCTCGAATCCAGCGACGACCCGGACAGCGAAGGGAGCGAACCTCCTGACGTCGTCGTGCTGAGCAACGGCATCCGGCTCACCAACGTCCCGACGAACTGCCACGCGGACACCCGGGGCTCGCTCGCCTGCGAGGACCGCTGCGACGCGGACGACGCTTGCCCCGCCGACACCGTGTGCGCGCATCACCCGGACTTCGGCTTCCGCGACTGCCAGCCCCTGCACCGCTTCTGCGACGACGCGTCGGACTGCACCCCGCCCGATACCTGCCACCCCGTGGACACGTCCGCCTCGGGCCAGGTCCTCCGTCGCTGCGTGCCACAGGGAACGCTGCGCGCCGGGGAGCGGTGCACCGGGTACTCACGGGAGCTGGAGGGCCGCTGCGCTCCGGGGCTCCTCTGCGTCCATGAGTTCTGCGGCCCGCCGTGCAACGTGCACGACCCGGACGCCTGCGCCACCGGCACCGAGTGCGCCCCCAATCCCTACCGCGTCCGCGGCGCCTGCGTCCCCAGCTGCCGCGACCGTGCCTGTCCGCAAGGCGAACGCTGCGAGACGGACTACCCGGGCGAAGTCCCCACCTGCCGCCCCTTCGTGGGCCCCGCCTGCCTGGACGCCGCGCCCTGCGCCGCGAACCAGGACTGCCTGCGCGGCTTCGCCGAACCCACCCTCGAAACCGGGGCCTTCGAGTGCCGCACCCGCTGTGATGACAAGGCCCCTTGCGCGAAGGGCCTCACCTGCGACGAGACCAGCGGCTATTGCTTCCAGCCCTGCACCCACGACACCGACTGCCCCACCCCCGAGCGCTGCCACGTCCTCCACCGCCGCGAATCCCAGCGCGGCTGCGGCTTCATCGCGGAGGGGCTCCCCGCCTTCCACCGCTAGCCACGCGGCAGCTCCACGATGAACGTGGACCCCTCGCCCAGGACGCTCTCCACCTCGATGTGGCCGCCCATCGCCTCGACAATCTGGCGGGCGATCCACAACCCCAGCCCGAAGCCGCCGTAGTTGCGCTCGGACACCGCGCGCTCGAAGCGGTGGAACAGGCGCGGCAGGTGCTCCTTCGCGATGCCGATGCCGCCGTCCTTCACGCGCAGCCGCGCCCGGTTGGCCTCCACCTCCAGGGACACGTGCACCGGGTTGCCCCGCCCGTACTTCAGCGCGTTGGAGAACAGGTTGGTGAAGACCTGATCCAACCGCAGCCGGTCCCATTGCCCCAGTACCTCCGGCGCGAGCACCAGCTCCAGCGGCGTGCCCGAGCGCGCGTACTCCTGCTCGAAGCGCTCGGCCACCTCCCGCACCAGCGCCCCCATCTCCAGGGGCTCCAGCACCAGCTCCAGCTTCCCCGCGCTCAACCGGGACACGTCCAGCAGGTCGTTCACCAGCAGCGTCTGCCGCTTCACCTGCCGGTCCACCCGCTCCAGTCCGCGCTTGAGCCGCTCCGGGTCGAAGGCCGCCCCCGACCGATTCAGCCCCGCCAGCAGGCTCTGCACCTGGAGCTGCAGCGCGCTGATGGGCGTCTTCAACTCATGGCTCGCGATGGACAGGAACTCCTCGCGCAGGCGGATGGCCTGACGCGCGTCCCGGTAGAGGCTCGCGTTGTCCAGCGCCAGCGCCGCCCGCCGCGCCAATTCCTGTGCCAGCGCCAGGTCCTGCGCGTCGTACGCCCCCTTCGACGTGACGAACGTCAGCGCCCCCAGCGTGTGCCCGCGCACCCGCAGCGGCACGCACAGGTACGCGCACGTCCCGCCCGCCCGCGCGTACGACGGGTCCCCCTCCGACAGCCCCGAGCGCGACTCCGGCCTCCCGGACTGGATGACCCGCGCCACCACCGCGAGCCCCGGGGGCGGCACGTCACCGTCCTCGACGCCCGCCGTGGCCACGCAGCGCACGCCGCCGGACTCGTCCTCCAGGAACACGCCGCAGGCCTCCGCGTACTGCGGCACCGCCAGGTGCGCCACGCGCTCCAGCGTCTCCTCCTCCTCCAGGCTCCCCGCCAGCACCCCGCCGGCCTCCGCGAGGAAGCGCTGCGCCGCCTCGCCACGCTGGCGCTCGGTGATGTCCACCATCACGCTCAGGCACTGAGGCGGGCCGCTCGCCGGGTGCACGCGCCCCGTCCACATGGCCACCTGCACCGCGCCACCGTCGCGCCTCCGCGCCGCCAGCGGCGCGCCGTCCAGCACCGTGCCCCGCGTGGCACGCTCCAGCCCGTGACGGAACGCCTCCCAGTGCTCCGGCGGCACGGCAGGCAACACCTTCCCCAGCACCTCCTCCGCCGTCCACCCCAGCATCCGCTCCGCGGCCGGATTCCACAGCCGCACCGTGCCGTCCGGATCCAGCAGCATGATGGCCGTGGGGCTCGCCTGGATGATGGCCTCCAGCGTCCCGTGCGCCTCGCGCAGCGCCGCCCGAGCCCGCTGCTCCCGCTCCAACAGCCGCGCCCTCGCCAGCGCCTGCGCCGCGTGGTGCGCCACCAGTTGGAGGAAGGCCCGCTCGTCGTCGTCGAACCCGTGCGGCAGGCCGAAGGTGAACACCAGCGCCCCCAGCGCCCGCCCGTCCACCACCAGCGGCAGACACGCGGACGAGTTCGCCGGCCGCTCCGCCCCGGACAGCGCGTCCTCCGCCGTCAGCCACACCGGCCGCGACTCGCGCAGCACCCGCGCCACCGGCGAGTCCTCCTCCAGGGACATCCGCTTCAGCCGCTCCGCCGCGTCCGGCGTGCAGCCCGCGCAGCGCAGGAGCGAGGCGCTCATCGCGTCCGGCGCCACGCCCCACAGCGCCCCGGCCTTCGCGTCCGCCACCGCCAGCCCCTGCTCCAGCACCACCTCCGCCACGCGCGCCGCGGTGAGCGCCTCCGACAGCTCCGCGGTGACGTGCTGCAGCCGCGCGAGCCTTCCCGCCGCCACCTCCGCCGCCTGCCGCGCCTGCCGCTCGGACGCGTACGCCCGCGCCACGTCCAGCGCCAGCGCCGCCCGGTCCGCCAGCTCCTGGAGCAGCAGCTGCTCCGCCGAATCGAACGACGCCGGCTCCGGCGCCTCCCGCCACACCGTCAGCGTCCCCATCGCGCCCCCCCGGGCCCGCAGCGGCAGCACCAGCACCGCCTCCACCCCCTGCACCACGCCCGTGTCCATC
>NZ_RAWF01000016.1:0-62822 GCF_003612075.1 Corallococcus sp. CA041A | reverse complement strand
CTCCCCCGCCCTTCAACCGCGCACAAGCCCTACTGCAAGGGCGCGGCCAACGTGTCCTGGCCAGGGTGTTCCCTCGGCGGAAGTCGCGGGGAGCCCGTCACAAGGGTGGGGTTGCTGTTCGTCGGCCGGTAATTCCTGCCGACCTCGGGGAGGAGGGCCGGTAAAGAAAGACGCCCGCGCGGGGCTCCCCGGCGGGCGTCGATGTATGTGTTATCTGTTGGACGGGATGAAGGCCTACAGCACCTTCACCGGCACTTCCTTGAGCACCTGGTCGCCGCGCATGACGGTCACGGTCCACGCGCCGGCCTTGGGCAGCCGCACGCCGGTCCACTGACGCGCGCGCCAGCCCTCGCCCTTCACCTTCACGTCCTTCGTCTCGCGCACGGTGGCGCCCTGCTTCACCTGCACCGTGATGTCCTCGATGGAGTCGCCCTGGGGCACCAGGTAGCTCTGCCACAGCATCACGGTGGTGTTCGCCTTGACGCCCTCGGGGCCCACCTCGGCGGTGCACTCGTACTTGTTGGGGCCGTCCTTGGCCACCTCCGTGCAGAGCTTGGCCTCCACCAGCACGGGACCCTGGCCCTGGCCCTTGTAGAAGTAGTTCCAGGTGTCGCGCACCGCGTCCGCGCTGGGGGCCTTCACCGACTCCGCCGCCGGCGCCGCCGCCTCCTGCGCTCCGGCCACCGCCGCCACACCCAGCACCGCGCACAGCACGCTTCCGTTGATCAGGCTCTTCATGTCTTGGGGTCCCCTCGTTGATGTTGGAGGCGGCCGGCCCACGTCCGGCCCCTTGGTGTGCCTGTCTACCATGAAACATCCCGCATCATTCCCCGAGTCCAGGATTCCAGGGTTTCGCACCGGGGACGCCGCGCCGCGCTACCCGAACAGGAAGAAGCCGAGCGTCACCAGCGGCAGGTACGCGAGGAAGGCCACCAGCAGGAAGCCGAGGATGTCCTTGAACTCCAACCGCGCCACGGCCAGGAGCGGCAGCGCCCAGAAGGGCTGGATGAGGTCGGTGGCCATGTCGCCCCACGCGTACGCCAGCACCACCTTCTCCGGCGCCACGCCCAACCGTCCCGCAGCGTCCAGCAGGTAGGGCGCTTCAATGGCCCACTTGGAACCTCCAGAAGGCACGAAGTAGTTCACCACGCCGCTGTACAGGTACACGATGGCTGGGAACGTCTGCTGCGTGGACAGCGACACGAAGAGCTCCCCGATGCGGTCCGTGAGCCCCGTGGCCTTGAAGATGCCGTAGATGCCCGCGTACAGCGGGAACTGGAGCACGATGCCGTGCAGCACGCTCGCGGCCTCCTCGCTCGCCTTGAGCAGCCGCGCGGGCGTGCCATGCAGCAGCACCGCCAACGTGAGGAAGGTGAAGTTCACCACGTTGAGGTTGAGCGCCTTCCATCCGCCGTTCAGCCACAGGTGCCGCGCGAACCACGCCAGGCCCAGCACCCCGAAGACGGTGTTGAGCAGCCACGCGTGGTCCAGCCACTCCGCGGGGCTCAAGCGCCCTTTGGGCTTCTCCGGCGGAACGAAGTCTCCCAGCTTCTCCAGCACCGCGGGCTCCACGCGCACGGTGCGCTCGGGAGACGGATGCAGCGCCCACGCCAGCGCCGTGAGCAGCGCCACCGCAGCCAGCGTGAGGCAAACGTTGAAGGCGGAGAACAGCGTCCGGTCGATGGGGATGATCCCCAGCTGCTTCTCCAGGAAGTGCCCCGGCGTCGCCACCAGCAGCGGCGCGGAGGCGGACAGGCCCGCGTGCCACGTGGCGCCCAGGCCGAAGTAGGCGCAGGCCACCAGCAGCCGGTAGTCCACGTCCGGACGCCTGCGCGCGATGAAGCGCACCAGCATGGCGCTGGCGACGAGCGACAGGCCCCAGTTGAAATACGCGAGCGCCATGGACACCGCCGCCATCAGCGCGGTGGCGCTCCGGGGGCTCTTCGGCAGGCTGGCCACCTTCTCCAGCAGCGCCTTCACCGGCGCGGTGAGCGCGAGCAGGTAGCCGGTGAACATCACCAGCGCCATCTGCATGGAGAAGGTGAGCAGCTCCCAGAAGCCTCCGCCCCACGCGTCCAGCACCACCGGCGGCGAGGCGCCCACCCAGCCCATGGCCAGCGCCATGGTGAGCAGGGTGAGCAGCACCGCGATGGCGAAGGCGCTGGGGACGAAGCGCGCGGAGAAGCGGCCCAGGCCTTCGGCGAACCGGACGAGGGTTTCCACGGTGGGGGCTCCAGGGGGCAAGGGGCCCCGGCGCGAATCTCCCAGGGCGACACCCCGGGTTTTACGGTATGAGCGGTCGCCATGTCCCCTAGCGAGCAGCACCCTCCCGTCTTCGAGCGCATCGCGACAGGCGTTCCCGGACTGGATCCCATCCTGGGCGGTGGCCTGGTGGCCTCAGGCGTCTACATCGTGGTGGGGGAGCCCGGCGCGGGGAAGACCATCTTCGCCAACCAGCTGTGCTACTCGCAGGCGCAACAGGGCACGCGCTGTCTGTACGTGACGCTGCTGGCCGAATCGCACTCGCGCATGCTGGCGAACCTGCGCAGCATGGCGTTCTTCGACGCGTCCCAGCTGCCCCAGCGCATCTACTACGTCAGCGGCTTCCGCATGCTGGAGGAGCAGGGGCTGCCGGGCCTGCTGGAGCTCTTGCGCCGGGAGATGCGCAACCACGGCGCGGGCATCCTGGTGCTGGACGGTCTGGTGCAGGCGCAGGAGGCCGCGGGCAGCAGCCGCGACTTCAAGAAGTTCATCCACGAGCTCCAGGTGTCCGCCGGCCTGTCCCGCTTCACCGCGCTCCTGCTCACGAGCAGCGTGGGCCCCACCGTGCACCCGGAATACACCATGGTGGACGGCATCCTGGAGCTGCGCGAGCGCACGGCGGCCATGCGTTCGTGGCGTGAACTGCAGGTGCGCAAGTTCCGCGGCAGCGCCAGCCTCAACGGCTCGCACCACTTCCGCATCTCCGAGTCGGGCCTGGAGGTGTTCCCCCGCCTGGAGACGATGGTCAGCCGCTCGCAGCCGCCGGACTGGGGCACGCAGCGCGTGCGCTTCGGCGTGCCCACGTTGGACGCCATGATTCCGGAGGGCTTCGCCGCGGCGTCCACCACGCTGGTGATGGGGCCCCCGGGCTGCGGCAAGACGATCCTCGGCGTGAGCCACCTGGCGGAAGGGCTGCGCCTGGGCGAGCCCTGCTTGATGGTGAGCTTCTACGAGGGGCCGGACCGGCTGATGCACAAGGCGGCCAACGTGGGGCTGTCGCTGGGCACCGCGGTGAAGGACGGCCGGCTGGTGCTCCAGTGGAACATGCCCGCCGAGTGCAACCTGGACCTGGTGGCGCACACGCTGATGGAGGACGTGCGCAGGCGCGGCGTGAAGCGCCTGTTCGTGGACGGCCTGAGCGCCATGGTGGAGACCACCCACGAGCCGGCGCGCATCAGCCCCTTCTTCGCCGCGCTCACGCAGGAATTGCGACGCCACGGGGTGACGACCGTCTTCACGCTGGAGACGCCGCGCCTCTTCGGCCCGGACATGGATGTTCCCCTGGGGACCGGCCTGTCCGGCGTGGCGGAGAACCTGCTGTTCATGCGCCACCTGGAGCTCAATGGCCGCCTGAGGCGGTTGCTGTCCATCTTCAAGCTGCGGGACGCGGACTACGACCCGACGCTGCGCGAGTTCCTCATCACCTCCCAGGGAATCGAGATCCAGCCGCCGTTCCAGCCTTCGCCCGAGTTGCTGCTCACCGGCATCGCTCGCTTCCCGGGCAACCACTCCTGACCCCCAGAGGCTCCGTGGTTCCCGCGACCGAGACCGTGCTGGTGGTGGACGACGAACAGGGCATCCTGGAGGCGCTCGCGGACCTTCTGAGGGAGGAGGGCTACCGCGTGCTCACGGCGTCCCATGGCCGCGAGGCCCTGGAGCGCCTGGCGGAGGTGAAGCCGGACCTGGTGCTGACGGATTGGATGATGCCCGTGCTGGACGGCCCCGCGCTCATCGCGCGCATCCAGCAGGACCCGACGCTGCGCCAGATTCCCGTGCTGGGCATGAGCGCCGTGGACGTCAGCGGCCTCAAGCGCCTGCACCCGGGCATGGAGTTCCTCCAGAAGCCGTTCGACATCCGCGCCCTGATGAAGATGGTCCGCAGGGCCCTGGACGCGAACCCTCGCGTCCTGGGAGGGTGACGCGAAAGCCCGCGTGCCCGGAGGGTCCGCCATGTTCCACCTGCTCAAGCTGGGTCCAGTGCCCCTCTCCGTGGGCACCACCGGCGTCTACCTGCGCATCGGTGACTCGGGCGACCCGTCCGCCCCCGTCTTCGAACAGACGGACCTCTCTGGCGTGCGCGCCCTCATCGCCGGCCTGGAGCCCTCCCAGGTGTCATGCGAGCCCGCCCTGGCGGAAGCCGCCGAGGCGCTGGGCCTGTCCGTGGCGCCGCCGTCCCTGGCGGCGCTCTCCGCCCGGGCGGCCATCGCCACCTTCCTCGCGTGGGGCCAGATGGGCGTGTCCGGGCTGGGCAGCGACAAGGCGCTGCTCTTCGTCCAGGCCGCCACCGAGTTCTGGGACGCGAAGCCCTGGACGCACTGGGATGACAGCCAGGCCTTCACCGTGGACGTGACGGGCGCGCACGAGCACACCTACGAGGGCTGCGTCTTCCACGGCGACGACGACGGTCCCTCGGGCCTGGCCCTCTACCTGTCCCCGGGTTCCCTGGGGCGGCTCTTGGAGCTCCAGGTGCACGGCGCCGACAAGGAGGCGCAGTCCCTGCCCGCCATCACCGTGTCGCTGGAGGCCCGCCCCGCCTACGCCGTGGACGCGCTGGCCTCCGCCGGCCGCGCCCCCCGGCTGCCCCTGCCCGTGAAGGCCGGCCCCGAGGGGCTGGCGGTGCCCTCCAGCCTGGAGGCCCTCATCCTGGTGGCCGCCCTGCGCGCCGTGGCCCGCCTTTCCCCGGCCCAACCAGAGGCCCTGAGCAGCATGGTGGCCGGCGACGCCCGCATGGACGTCCGCGTCCGCGCCCCTGCCCCTCGCGTTCGCAACTAGGCGGAATCAGGGGGCTCCTGGCGTGACGCACCCTGACCAGTCAGGCGACCAGGCTCGTGTGTAACTGTGAACAACCGCTCCCAATAGAAAGGTTGATTCACAAAGTATCTAGGTCCATAGGTGGAGACGTGACTGACGCCGGCCTTTCACCACGGGTCCAGCGCTTCCTCACGACGCACATCGATTCCATCGAGAAGCTGGAGGTGCTCCTCCTGCTTCGCGCCCGGACGGAGCGGGCGTGGACTGCGTCGTCGGTGGCCCTGGAGCTGCGCATCACCGAAGCCTCCGCGGCCCGCCGTATGGCGGAGCTGAAGACGGGAGGGCTGCTTCTCCAGGATGGGGTGGCGGAGGACGCCTACCGCTTCAGCCCTGGCCGCTCGGAGGACGTGCAGGCCACGGCGGAGCTGGCGATGGCGTACTCGGCGCGGCGCGTGAGTGTGATTTCGTTCATCTTCTCACGCCCCATGGACAGGGTGAGGGGCTTCGCGGACGCGTTCGTGATCAAGAAGGACAAGGACGGCGACGGACATGGCTGAGGCGGTCTACATCCTGTGCGCGTTGACGAGTCTGGCGTGCGCGGTGCTGCTGCTGCGGGCCTGGCGGCGCACGCGGATGAAGCTGCTGCTCTACAGCGGCCTGTGCTTCACGGCCTTCACGCTGAACAACGTGCTGCTCTTCGTGGACCTGGTGCTCATCCCCGCGGGCGACCTGTCGCTGGAGCGCACCGTGACATCGCTGGTGGGGGCCGGCGTGCTGCTCTTCGGCCTCATCTGGGACGTGTCCTGACGCAATGGGGGGGACGCCATGATGAAGATCCTGCTCGATGGCGCGGTGTTGATGGCGTACCTGGCGTGCGCCCTGTTCTTCCTGCGCTTCTATCTCCAGTCGAAGGACCGGCTGTTCGCGCTGTTCTCCCTGGCCTTCACGCTGATGGGCGTCCACAACCTGCTGGGCGCGCTGCTGGCGCCCACCCTGGACGCCGAGCGCATCCACTACTTGTATGTCGTCCGCCTGATGGCCTACCTGCTCATCCTGGGAGCCATCTGGGACAAGAACCGCGCGGGACGTGGGGCGCGGTGAGATGTTGCTCCTCCTGACGGGAGGATTGCTTCATGACCACGACATCGCTTCCCCGCTTCACCCCGCGCCGCGCGCTCGGGCGCACGGGCTTCACCGCGACGGCGGTGGGCATTGGCGACCTGGCGGACCGCACGGTGCCGCGCGAGGAGTTGGTCGCCACGCTCGCGAGGGCGCTGGACGCGGGGCTCAACGTCATCGACACGGCGCCCGGCTACGAGGACGGCCTGAGCGAGGAGGTGGTGGGCGAGGCCCTGCACGGCCGGCGTGAGGGCGTGTTCGTCATCGACAAGGTGGACGAACTGGACGCACCGGTGGCCCCGCAGGTGGAGGCGTCCCTGCGGCGGCTGGGCCTGCCGTCGGTGGACCTGTTCGCGCTGCACGCGGTGAAGTCGCTGGCGCAGTGGGAGGAATTGGCCCGGCCGGGCGGCGCGCTGGAGCAACTGGAGGCGTGCGTGGCGAAGGGGCAGGCGCGCTTCAAGGGCATCTCCTGCCACCACCCGGACGCGCTGGTGGCGGCGGTGCGCTCCGGGCGGTGCGACGTGGTGATGTTCCCGCTGGGGCCGTTCGTGGACGCGCGCTACGTGGAGCAGGTGCTGCCCCTGGCGCGAGCGCACGGCGTGGGCGTGGTGTCCTTCAAGACGTTCGGCGCGGGCAAGCTGTTGGGGGACACGGAGGGCTACGGACGTCCGCTCCAGGCGCGCCCGCGCGGCAAGGTCAGCTCCGGTGGTGAGGCGCGCGACACGCCGATGCTGCCGCACCTGTCGGTGGCGGAGTGCGTGCAATACACGCTGACGTTGGATCCGGACGTGATGTTGATGGGGATGGGCTTCCCGAACGAACAGGGCGCCGCGCTGCGGGCGGCCTCGGCCTTCCAGCCCCTGGGCGCCGCGGGGATGCAGGCGGTGCGGGAGCGGGCGCACACCGCCATCCAGGGGAAGGGGGCGGTGTGGTGGAACCCGCCTTCACCGGACGTCGCGGCGGGCTGAGGCACCGCGCGAGGGCAGGCAGGCCGGGCGGGTTGCCTGCCGGACACTCGCCAGGAGTCAGGTGGCCGGGGAGGCTTGTCTCCGGTCGGGGGCCGTCATTATCGGAACGTCCCTTTGGTGAGGCGTCATCCCCGTGACGCCGTGGCCCGCGCTCCATGCCCGAATCGTCCATCGAGCCTTCGACCGAGCTACCTCCGCCGTCCGCCGTGACGGCGAACGACGGGGTCCCCGTGTCCGGGAGCGGAGGCGAGGCCGTCACGCGTGAGGCCGCCGCCGTGGAGCCTGTCGCGCCCGTGTCCCTGTCAGGTGTGCGCGAGGTGTCATCCTCCGCGGAGGAGGGCCGCTTCGCGTTCCTGGCCCGCGCGGGTGAGGTGCTGGCGTCGTCGCTGGACGAGCCCACGGTGCTGCGCGAGCTGGCGGAGCTGGTGGTGCCGGTGTTCGCGGACTGGTGCGCGGTGGACGTCGTCACGCCTTCGAACCAGGTGGTGCGAAGGGCCGCGACGCACCGGGACCCCTCGCTCGTACCCACCGTGTATGCCATTGGGGAGCGCTGGGCCCTCCAGGAGAACGGCTCGCAGGGCATGGCCCATGTGCTGCGCACCGGTGAGGCCCGCCTCATCCCGGACGTGCCCGAACAGGCCTTCCTGGCGGCGGCACGGGGGAACGCGGCCCTGGAGGAGACGTGGCGCCTGGGGTGCCGCTCCGTGATGGTGGTGCCGCTGGTGGCGCGCGGGCGGGTGCTGGGAAGTCTGTCATTGATGTCCGGTACGGCCGGACGCTTTGGTGAGCAGGACCTGGAGCTGGCGCGCGAGCTGGCCCGCCGGGCGGCGTTGTCGCTGGACAACGCGCGCCTGTATGGCGAGGCCCGTCAGGCCCAGGCACGCACGGCGCGGCTGCAGGCGGTGACGGCGGCCCTGTCCCGCGCGGCCACCGAGGACGCGGTGGCGCAGGTGCTGGCGCGTGAGGTGTGGGAGGCGAGCGGCGCCACGCGCGTCGCGGTGCTGGCGTTGGAGGAGGACGGCCTCATGCGCCCGCTGCGCGTGTTGGGCTACCCGGAAGACGCGCTGGCGTCGTTCACCCGGCCGCCGGACGGGACGGACCCGGCCCCCCGGCGCGAGGCGAAGTGGTTCGGGACGCTGGAGGAGTTCGTCGCACGCCACCCGGAGGGCGCGGAGTTCGCGCGCCGCCAGGGGCCGGGGGCCCGCGCGGTGGTGCCGCTGTGGGGGGAGACCCGCGCGAGGGGCTTGCTGCTGCTTGGGTGGCCGGAGGCTCGCGTCTTCCCCGCCGAGGAGCGCGCGTTCCTGGAGGCGCTGGCGCACCAGTGCGCGCAGGCGCTGGAGCGGGCCGCGCTCTACGAAGCGCTTCGCGAGCGCACGGAGCGGCTGCGGCAGGCGCTGGTGACGGGCGACATGGGGACCTGGCGCCTGGACCTGGTGCGCGGCAAGGAGCTGCGCGACGCGGCGCTCAACCACATGCTGGGCCTGCCGGCGGTGGACTCGGCGGTGCTGGTGGGCGACATGCTGGAGCGGCTGCATCCGGAGGACCGGCCGCACGTGGAGGCGGAGTTCCAACGCTACCAGCGCGAGTCGCCGGGCTTCTTCGAGCTGGAGTTCCGCGTGATTCGCCGCGACGGCGGCGTGCGCTGGCTGCACAGCGTGGGACAGTCCTTCGGCGGACCGGACGGGAAGGTGACGGAGCTCACCGGCGCCATGGCGGACATCACCCGGCGCAAGGCGGCCGAGGAGCGGCTGCAGCTCCTGCTGGCCGCAAGCCGCGTGCTGGCGCTGCGCCTGGACGACGTGGAGGAGGCGCTGCCGGCGGTGGCGCGGCTGGTGGTGGACCACGTGGCCACCGGCTGCCTGGTGGACCTGGCAGCGCCGGACGGCACCCTGCGACGGGTGACCGCGGCCCACCGCTTGGCCGAGCACGACGCGCGGCTCCATGCGGCCCTGGGAGGCACGGACAGGGGGCCCGCCCACCCGGCGCTCCAGTGTTTCCGCACCGGGGAGGTCTGCTTCCTGTCGCCCCTGGACTTCAATCGCTGCGACGCCGTCTCCACGAGCGCCGAGCACCGGGCATTGGTGGATCGCCTGGCGCCCACGTCCGTGCTGTCGGTGCCGTTGCGTGCGCGCGGCCGCACGCTGGGCGTCATCACGCTGTTCACCGCGGAGCCCCAGCGCGCGCTGGAGGCCGCGGACGTGACGATGGCGGAGGAGCTGGCGCTGCGCTTGAGCGTGGCGCTGGAGAACGCGCGCCTGTTCCACGACGCCCAGTCCGCGGTGCGGCTGCGCGACGAGTTCCTCTCCGTGGCGAGCCACGAATTGAAGACGCCGCTCACCAGCCTCATCCTCCAGCACAACCTCATTGGCCGGGCGCTGGAGACAGCGGGCACTCCCGGGCCCGTGACGGGGAGGCTCAACACCGCGCAGCGGCAGGTGCTCCGGCTGACGGCGCTGGTGGACAACCTGCTGGACGTGAGCCGGCTGTCCCTGGGCAAGCTGTCGCTGGAGCGCGCGGAGGTGGACCTGGTGCAGTTGACGCGCGACGCGGTGGAGCGCCTGGGGGACGTGTTCGCCCAGGCGCGGTGCACGCTCGAACTGGAGCTGCCGCGCACGCTGACGGGCCAGTGGGACGCGCTGCGGTTGGACCAGGTGCTGGTGAACCTGCTCTCCAACGCGGCGAAGTACGGCGCCGGCCACCCGGTGTCGGTGCGCGCGGGCGTGGATGCGCGCGACGAGGCCTGGGTGGAGGTGCGCGACGAGGGCATTGGCATCGAAGCGGACGCGCTGCCGCGCCTCTTCGGCCGCTTCGAGCGCGCCGTGAGCGAGCGGCACTACGGCGGCATGGGCCTGGGGCTCTACATCAGCCGCCAGATTGTCGAAGCGCTGGGCGGCCGCATCGACGTGGACAGCCAGCCGGGGCAGGGCGCCACCTTCACGCTGCGGCTGCCCCGGAACACGGCGGAAGCGCGGCCCCCGCCTCCCCCGAAGCCGTGAGGGAGGCCGGGGCCGGCGATGCCTTCAGTGCTGGGGCCCCTTGGGCGGGGGCCCTTCCTGTTCGAGCGCGCGGTACTCGTCGTCGGTGAACAGGCGTGAGCGGATGAGGAAGCGCACGCCTTCAGGGGCTTCGACGGAGAAGCCGCTGCCGCGACCGGGCACCACGTCCACGGTGAGGTGGGTGTGGCGCCAGAGCTCGAACTGCGGGCCGGACATGTAGAAGGGCGTGCGGACGATGTCGCCCAGGTACACGTCCTCCTGTCCCACGCGGAAGTCGCCGCGCGGGAAGCACATGGGCGCGCTGCCGTCGCAGCAGCCGCCGGACTGGTGGAAGAGGAGCGGACCGTGAAGGCCCTGCATCTTGTGGAGCAGGGCCTCGGCGGCCGGCGTGACCTCGACGCGCGGCACGGACATGCGGGGCGTCCTAGAAGAAGCCCATGGGCTTCGGGTCGTAGCTGACGAGCAGGTTCTTCGTCTGCTGGTAGTGATTGAGCATCATCTTGTGCGTCTCGCGCCCGATGCCGGACTGCTTGTAGCCGCCGAACGCCGCGTGCGCGGGGTACAGGTGGTAGCAGTTCACCCAGACGCGGCCCGCCTGGATGCCGCGGCCCATGCGGTACGCGGTGCTGTTGTCACGCGTCCACACGCCGGCGCCCAGGCCGTAGAGCGTGTCATTGGCCATGGCGAGCGCGTCCTCGGCGTCCTTGAACTTCGCCACCGCCACGACGGGGCCGAAGATCTCCTCCTGGAACACGCGCATCTTGTTGTGGCCCTCGAAGATGGTGGGCTCCACGTAGTAGCCCTCCGCCAGCGCGCCGGACAGCGACTTGCGGCCGCCGCCGGTCAGCACCTTCGCGCCCTCCTTCTTACCGATGTCCAGGTAGCTGAGGATCTTCTCCAGCTGATCATTGGACGCCTGCGCGCCAATCTGCGTGGAGACGTCCAGGGGGTTGCCCTGCACGATGCGCTTGGTGCGCTCCACGGCCTTGGCGATGAAGTCGTCGTAGAAGCGCTCGGCGACCAGCGAGCGGGACGGGCAGGTGCAGACCTCGCCCTGGTTGAGGGCGAACATGGCGAAGCCCTCCAGCGCCTTCTGGGCGAAGTCGTCGTCCTTGGCGAAGACGTCCTCGAAGAAGATGTTGGGGGACTTGCCGCCCAGCTCCAGGGTGACGGGGATGATGTTCTCGGAGGCGTACTGCATGATGAGGCGGCCGGTGGTCGTCTCACCCGTGAAGGCAATCTTGGCGATGCGCTTGTTGCTGGCGAGCGGCTTGCCGGCCTCGATGCCGAAGCCGTTCACGATGTTGAGCACGCCGGGGGGAAGCAGGTCGCCCACCAGTTCCGCGAACTTGAGGATGGTGACGGGGGTCTGCTCCGCGGGCTTGAGGACCACGCAGTTGCCGGCGGCGAGCGCGGGCGCCAGCTTCCACGCGGCCATGAGCAGCGGGAAGTTCCACGGGATGATCTGCCCCACGACGCCGAGCGGCTCCGTGAAGTGGTAGGCGACGGTGTTGTCGTCCAGCTGGCTGAGCGAGCCTTCCTGCGCGCGGATACAACCGGCGAAGTAGCGGAAGTGGTCGATGGCGAGCGGCAGGTCCGCGGCGAGCGTCTCGCGGATGGGCTTGCCGTTGTCCCACGTCTCGGAGACGGCGAGCATCTCCAGGTTCTGCTCCATGCGGTCGGCGATCTTCAGCAGGATGTTGGCCCGCTCGCCGGCGGCGGTGCGGCCCCACGCGTCCTTCGCCTTGTGCGCGGCGTCGAGCGCCTTCTCGATGTCCTCCGCCGTGGAGCGGGGAATCTCGCAGAAGGGGCGGCCCGTGACGGGGCTGATGTTCTCGAAGTACTGGCCCTTCACGGGCGGGACGAACTCACCGCCGATGTAGTTGCCGTAACGGCTCTTGTACTCGACCTTGCTGCCCTTCTGACCCGGAGCTTCATAGACCTTCGACATGGGGACTCCCTGCGTTGGGTTTTGACGCACTCCTACGGGGGGTTGACGCGGAACAGACCATAGGCAGGTGACGCCTCGCGTCACGCGCACGAAGTCGGATGTAAATGTTTGTTAATGGTTGATCGCTGAATCAGTCACTCGGGCGTGATGCGAGCGGGCGGGCAGGGTGCCCTTGCTGCCATCCGGCATGTCTTCCACCTCAAGGAGGAGGACGTCTTCTCCGGACCCTGGGGCATGGCATGCAACTGTTTCGAGACCGCGTCGACGCCGGCCGTGCGTTGGGCCAACGGCTCCGCGTCCTGCTTGGCGGAGGCGGTGACCTGCTGGTGTTGGCGTTGCCGCGCGGCGGTGTGCCCGTGGGCTTCGAGGTCGCTCGCATCCTCGGGGTGCCGCTGGACGTGTTCGTGGTGCGCAAGCTCGGCACGCCGGGGCACGAGGAGCTGGCGATGGGGGCCATCGCCACCGGAGGCGTCACGGTCCTCAACGCGGGTGTCGTGCGAAGGCTGGGGATACCCCAGCCGGCCATCGCCGCGGCCGCCGAGCGTGAGGGGCGGGAGCTGGTCCGGAGGGAGCAGCTCTTCCGCGACGGCAGGCCTCCCGCGCGGGTCGAAGGGCGGACGGTGATCCTGGTGGATGACGGGCTGGCCACGGGCTCGACGATGCGGGCGGCGCTCCGGGCGCTTCGTCAGCAGAAGCCCGCGCGCATCGTGGTGGGCGTGGGGGTGGGCGCGCCGGAGACGTGCGCGGAGTTCGAGCGCGAAGCGGACGCGGTCGTCTGCGTCCACACCCCAGAGCCGTTCTACGCGGTGGGGCAATGGTTCGAGGACTTCACGCAGACCACCGACGACGAGGTGCGCGAGCTGCTGGCGCGCGCTGCGCACGGTGGCGCCGTGAGTCCAGCGGAGGTTTGAGACATGGCTGAGCAACGAATTTCGGAGCACGCGGTGCGGCTGGAGGTGGAGCCCGGCGTGGGGTTGGAAGGAACGCTGAGCGTGCCGGAGTCGGTCTCCGGCGTGGTGCTGTTCGCGCATGGCAGCGGCAGCAGCCGCTTCAGTCCGCGCAACCGGTACGTCGCGGGAGTGATGCAGCAGGCGGGGCTGGCGACACTGCTCATGGACCTGCTCACGCTGGGGGAGGAGGAGGCCGAGCGGCGGACGCGGCACCTGCGCTTCGACATCGAGTTGCTGGCGCGGCGGCTGGTGGGAGCCACGCGGTGGCTGGAACGGGTGCCAGGGTTGGGAGGCCAGCCGCTGGGGTTGATTGGTTCGAGCACGGGGGCGGGTGCGGCGCTGGTGGCCGCGGGGCGGATGCCTGAAGCCATCCAGGCGGTGGTGTCCCGGGGCGGTCGTCCGGATCTCGCGGGTGCCGCGCTGCCGGCGGTGCGGGCGCCCACCCTGCTCATCGTGGGTGGAGATGACACGCAAGTGATTGCGCTCAATCAGGAGGCGCTGGCGGCGCTGCGCACGCACAAGCGGCTGGAGATCGTGCCTGGGGCGACCCACCTCTTCGAGGAACCGGGGACGCTGGAGCAGGCGGCCCGGCTGGCCCGGGATTGGTTCCTCCAGCACCTGGTTACGGCCGCACGGGAGCGTCCGTTCGGTGAGGCTCCGCCATGAGCCCGCGCATCGTGGTGGTGGGGGGCGTGGCCACGGACTACCTGGTGCGAGGACCGTCGCTGCCGGAGCCGGGAGGCAGCGCGGAGGGCGACGTCTTCCAGGAGGCGCTCGGAGGCAAGGGAGCCAACGGCGCGGTGGCCGCGGTGAGGCTGGGGGCGCGGGCCTCGCTGGTGGCGAGGGTGGGGACGGATGGGCGCGGCCTGAGGCAGGTGGCGTTGCTGGAACGGGAGGGCGTTGCGCTGGAGGGGGTGGTGCCTGATCCGAAGGCGCCTTCTGGCGCGGTGCTGGTGATGGTGGATGGACACGGGAGGAAGCAGACCTTCTTCTCCCCGGGCGCCAATCACAGACTTTCCATCCGGGATGTGTTGCGGAGCGCGGAGCGGATCGCCACCGCGAAGGTATTGCTCGTGCAGCTGGAGGTGCCGCTGGACGCGGTCCAGGCGGCGGTCCGTCTGGCGCGAGCGGCCGGAGTCCGGGTGGTGCTGGATCCCGCGCCGGCCGTGCCGCTGCCGGAGGTATTGCTGGAGGATGTGCACGTCATCCGGCCCAACGCCTCCGAAGCGCGGACGCTGACAGGCATCACGGTGCATGGCCGTGCTTCCGCGCGGCGCGCTGCAAGGAATCTGCTGATGCGCGGCGTGGGGGCGGCCATCATCGCGGCGCCTGGGGGCAGCCTGTTGGTGTCGCGGGAGGAAGAGGCCTGGCTGCCTGAGTTGCCGGTGGACACGGTGGATACCACCGGAGCGGGGGATGCCTTCTCCGCGGCCCTCTGTGTCGCTCTGGCGGAGTCCCAGCCGCTGCTCTCCGCCGCGCGCTTCGCGCATGCAGCCGCCGCCATCGCGACGACGCGGTTGGGAGCGCAGGTGGGATTGCCCTATCGGGATGAAGTGCTCGGATTGCTCGCGGACGTGGTGCCAGACGTTCAGCTCGCGCCGCCGTAGCGAAGACATCCAGCACGCACCGCCGTCACTTGAACCGGCACGGTTGATTGACGGTGGGCTCCTCCGCGAGTTGCACGACCATCAGCGTCACAGGACCGGGGGTGACGTTCCCGGAGAGGTGGCCCTTTCGGCCCTGTGCGTCCGGCCGTGTGTTCAGGTCCTCGCCCAGGGACACCTGCCCTGGCCCCAGCTCCACGCGCGTGCCGTCCATTGCCTCGACGAACCATGTTCCGGAGAGGGGGATGATCCACTGGACCTTCGGGTCCTCGTGCCAGGACCCCTTCCAGCCGTTGGGTTGGACCGTGAAGATGACCTGGGACTGGCCGGGCGGCTGGTGTGCCTGCCATTGAGGATCGGCGGGCGGAGACATGCTTTTCAGGTCGAAGCTCCGCACGGGACACAGGGTCATGTGGCTGACCCCATGGTCATCCGTCCAGTTGTGCCAGTAGCTGAAGACAGGCGCTTGTCCTGGAGCCGTGGCTGCGGAGTCTCGGTCCCAGGCGCCTCCGCCCAGTCCCAGCACGGCCACCAGGGCCGCCCTCCATCCCAATCGTGAGTGCATGGCCGCTCCTCATTTCTTCGTCCGCGTGGCATCCACCGGATCCGTTGCCTCCAGCGGTGCGCGCATCAACAGGTACGGCGGTTCGCGCAGGTCCTTGCCGCCGTTGAACGACGGCAGCCGGTTCCACTGGCCGAGCGTTACGTAGACATGTCCCGCCGTGGCGAAGATGCCGTCAGGCCAGACGATGCGCGCATCCCGCGCCACCACCGCCAGGAAGTCCTGCTCCGGCTGGGTGGACGGATGCGTGGCCAGCACCCGGCGCTGCCGCCCCGTGGTCAGGTCCACCACCACGAGCGCGGGCGAAGTGCCGAACAGCGTGCCTTGCACCCATTCCGCCAGCGTCGCGCCCTTGTGGTCCTCCGCGTTGTGAGCGGCCAGGTGCCAAAGCCCATGGGAGGAAGCGAGTTCCCGTCGTTCAGCCTGCGCGGGGCTTGCGTGCTCATGGCGTAAGGGTGGCCATCAACGCACGGTCCGCCAGCCGCGAGCCCACGAGCGAGCGGTGCTCCCAGCGCGTGGCCTTCTCCTGGGCTCGTGCCGCCCTCAGGGCTTCCGTCGATGTTTCCGTGCGTGCTTCATCTCGTGGAAGAGCCGCTCCGTCAGCGCGATCAGCTCCTGCTGGGAGAGGACGGGGCACTTCCAGTCCAGCGCCCGCATGTGTTCCAGGAACGCGTCGGGGATGGCCACGCGGTATCGCTCGACGTAGCGAGGCAGGTCGGCCCGCCACGTCCAAACGCCATCGGTCTGGGCGTAGTGGCTGGCCACGAGCGTCTCACCCGTGAGGCAGTCCTTCAGCAGGCCGCCGCTGACCGCGAGCGTGACGCCCGTGTGCAGATAGCGTGCGACGCGCCGCCAGTCCTCTTCCGGCAGCTTCCCTCGCGACTCCACGAGGGAAGGGGCATCCTCGAACCCGCGACCGAACTCCCGGAAGTAGCCTGCCGTCTTGAGCATCCCTTCTCCCTATCAGGGGCGAATGACCCCATGTCGATGAGTGCCTTGCTCGAAGAGGTCTCGCGCCTCCACCACGCACGCCCTCCCGCGACGCCCGCGCAGCTCGACGCCTTCGAGCAACGCGCCGGATGGCGCTTGGACCCGGACCTCCGCGCCTTCTACCTGCACTGCGACGGCGCGGACCTGTTCGACCGCGTCGACCCCGCGTTCTCCTTCCCCCCGCTGTCGGAGCTCCGCCGCGCGCGGATCGTCATGAGCCAGGACGACACGGACCGGGCGGGGCCCGCGTCCTGGTACGCCCTCTGCGAGGTCCGCGATGGGAACTACGTCCTGCTCGACGTGAGCCAGCAGCACGACGGCCGCTATCCCCTGCGCGACGGCTTCCGCGAACGCTTCCCGGATCCAGCGCAGTGCCCCCAGATAGCCAGCTCGTTTTCCGAGTTCCTGGCGGGCGCGCTCCGCTCCAACGGGCGCTGGTTCTGGCTGAAGAAGTTGATGCAGGACGGGTGACGGACCCCGCGTCCCCACCGCACGCAACCGCGTCCCGCCAGAAGCCCGGAAACCCCCGCCATCCTCGCAGGACACTTCATCCCAGGCCGATTTGTCGGCCTCCCAACACCGTCGGATCCGTACGTTCCTCACGCGCTACAGGGCCTTCCAGGCTCCCACTGCCATCCGCGCAATCGCGGCTTACTTCGAGACTGAACGAGATGTTTTCCAGCGTGGATGTTCGTGTCGCTGCGCACTGGAAACCCGCACCGCGTGCTGTCATCGTTGAGGGACTTTCGCGGCGCGGCAGGACGGTTGAAGGGAAGGCAGGGCGGAAGTTGCCCAAGGTCTTGCGGACCGAACGTATTGGGATGTGCTGGACGGAAAACTGTTCCGCCCCGGGGCTGTAAAAACTCCCCGCAACCGAGGGGTGTCTGTCGATGAGTTGGGACCCAGGCCGCATCCGAGTGTCGCAAAAGCGAAGCGGATCAACCGGTTGGCGCGCCCGTCCGCGCGAGCCGGAGAATCCCGGTTCCTGGCACACCGCTCGCATCGGCCGCTGACGCTGTCCTTACCCCCGCATCGCCTTTCGCTGGTTACCGGTCCCTCGTGCTCGCCCAGTCGCCTCTCATCTGCTCTTGCGGTCAGCCCCACTCGGACGCGGAGGCGTGTCCCACGCTGATGCGCGGGCTGGACCTCAACGGCGGCACGATGCTCTACGCCGGCACGCCGCCGCCGGGACCCGCGGCGTCGCTGCCCGCCCCTTCGCTCACGCCCATGTCGTCTCCCACGCCCGTGGTGCCTTCCCTCGTGGGCCAGGAGTTCGGCCGCTTCCGCGTCGTGCGCGAGCTGGGCCGCGGCGGCATGGGCACCGTGTTCCTCGCGGAGCACACGCTCATCCAGAAGCGCGTGGCCATCAAGGTGCTCCACGCGCACCTGGCCCAGGCCCCGGAGCTCGTCGCGCGCTTCCTCTCCGAAGCCCGCACGCTCACGCTCGTGCAGCACGAGAACGTCGTCACCCTCTATGACCTGGACTCGCGCGAAGGGCGCCCGTACCTGGTCATGGAGTACCTGGAGGGTGACAGCCTGGCCAACTTCGCCCGCGGCCCCATGGCCGCGGCACTGGTGGTGGACCTGATGATGCAGGTGTGTGACGCCCTGGGCGCCGCGCACGCGCACGGCATCGTCCACCGCGACCTGAAGCCCGCCAACGTCTTCCTCGTCCCCAGCCCCAGCGGCAAGCAGCGGGTGAAGCTGCTCGACTTCGGCATCGCCAAGCTCCTGTCCCGCCCCGCCGGGGAGATGACCACCGAAGTGGGCGTCCTCCTGGGCACGCCGGAGTTCATGGCCCCCGAGCAGTGCGGCGACGGCATCGTGGACGCGCGCAGCGACCTGTACGCCGCCGGCGTGCTCGCGTACCTGCTGCTCACCGGCCAGGTGCCCTTCTACGGCCGCACCGCCGCCGAAATCCTGGTGGGCCACCTGCAGAAGGAGCCCGTCCCGCCGCACGAACTGAACCCCGCCGTGCCGGAGCCCCTGTCGCGGGTGCTGTTGCGCGCGCTGGCCAAGCGGCCCGAACACCGCTTCGCCTCCGCCGCGGAGCTGAGAGTGGCCCTGGAGGCGTCGCTCGCGCCGCCGCCCGCGCCCTCCGCGCCGCCGCTCACCGCGCTCCTGCGCGGCCAGGGCACGCAGGCCCCCGTGGAGCTCAAGGGCGAGTGGGTGGGCCGCTCCGGCCTCTTCTTCCAGCTGGCCACTCCGCCCCCCGCGCTCCTGTCGGAGGTGTCGCTGGTGCTGCGGCTTCCCGGCGGCGAGCTGCCGTGCACCGCGCAGGTGGTACGCCACGTCACCGCCGAGCAGGCCCAGTCGTGGAACATGCCCCCGGGCTTCGGCGTGCAGCTGCGCGATGCCAGCCCCGCCTTCCAGGCCCAGCTGGCCCAGCTTCGCAACGTCACCCGCGCCACGTCCGCGCAGGCCACCGCCGCCATCCCCACGCCCGAGGACGCGCAAGCAGAGACCGTCCTCCAGGGTTTCCGCCGGCGGCTCGCCGGGGACCCGTACGCCGTGCTGGAGCTGCCGCGCGACGCCACGCTGGAGTCCGTGCGCACCGCGGCCCAGCGCGCTCGTGGGGCGCTGGAGCTGCTCAAGGCCCGCCCGCTGTCGGACGGCCAGCGCGCCCAGGTGGACCGCGCGTTGGATCGCGTGTCCGGAGCGCTCCACACGCTGGGCCACGTGGAGCGGCGCGTGGAGTACGACGCCACGCTGGGCAACGTGGAGGGCATCGAGCGGTGCCTCGCCGCGGGCCTCACCGCCACCATGCTGGAGCAGTGCCGCCGCCGCTTCCTCGCCGGCAACACCGGCCGCGAGGGCCGCGCCGCCGTCCACCGCCTGTCCGGAGACGCGCTCGCGTCCGTGGGCCGGCTGGAGGAGGCGCTCGCCGCCTATGAGCTGGCGGTCCGTGCGGACCCCCTGGACCTGGAGGGGCTCAAGCGCTGGCGCTTCCTCCGGGCCCGGGTGCGGGGCTCGGCCGCTCCCCGGTAGGGGAGCCGGGCTCGCATCCACCCCGGGGGCGTCTTGCGTATGGGAGAGGAGTCTTCGTTAATCCTCTGCTCTCCCATGGCTTCCGAACCCGACGACAAGCTGCCGCCCCAGGGGCGCTTCAACCGCCTGCGCAAGCTGGCGGGCCTCTCCCTGCATGTGGGTACGGAGGTGCTCAAGACGGGTGCGAAGAAGCTCTCCGGGACGAACTCCTCGGAGCTGCTCAGCCTGGGCACCGCGGAGAAGCTGGTGGCCACGCTGGGGGAGATGAAGGGCGCGGCCATGAAGCTGGGCCAGGCCCTCTCCATGGACCCGGACCTGCTCACGCCGGAGGTGCGGCAGATGATGGCCCGGCTGCAGAACCAGGCCCCCGCCATGTCCTACGCGCAGGTGTCGCGCGTGGTGCAGGAGGAGCTGGGCGCGCCGCCGGAGGCCCTGTTCAAGGAGTTCTCCCCGGACGCGCTCGCCGCCGCGTCGCTGGGCCAGGTGCACCGCGCGGTGCTGCATGACGGCCGCCCCGTCGCCGTGAAGGTGCAGTACCCCGGCATCGACGTGTCCATGGGCCACGACATGGACAACCTGGGCCTCGTCGTGAAGACGGTGTCCAAGACGTCGCGGATGATGGACGGCACCGCCTACTTCCAGGAGCTCCGCGACGAGCTCATGCTGGAGCTGGACTACCGCCGCGAGGCGAAGCTCGCGCAGGGCTTCGCGAAGAGCGTGGCGCGGCTGCCGGACCTGTACGTGCCCCAGGTCGTCGAGGAGCGCAGCGCCCACCGCGTGCTCACGCTGGAGCTGTTGGAGGGCCAGACGCTCAAGGACTGGGTGACGACGTCGCCGGATGACGCCGCGCGCTTCCGCGTCGCGCGCCAGCTCATCCGCGCCACCTACGGGCCGTTCCTGGACGCGGGCGAAATCCACGCCGACCCGCACCCCGGCAACTTCATGGTGATGCCGGACGGGCGCATGGGCCTGCTGGACTTCGGCTCCATCAAGCGCTTCAGCCCGGGCTTCATCGCGGCCAACCGCCGCATGTTCCAGCAGGCGCTGCGGCTGGAGACGCTGGACGTGCTGGGCCTGTGCCGCGAAGTGGGCTTCTCCGTGGAGCTGCCGGAGGCGGAGGCGGAGGTGCTCCTGCGCGAGGTGCTCCACATCGCCGGGCGTCCCATGCGCACGGCGCCGTACGACTACGGCACCTGCGACATCAACCGCGACATGCGCAACCACTTCACGCGCAACGCCGCGCGCATCATGCGCATCCGGCCGCCCCCGGAGGCGATGATGTTCTTCCGGGCCACCGGGGGGCTGGCCCAGAACCTGCGCCTCGTGGGCGCGCAGGGCGACTTCCGGCAGGTGTTCCTGGAGGTCGGCGCGCTCGTGGGCGAGTGAGCCTTCGCGTGAGCGCGGAGCGCTACGTGCCGGCGGCGACGCGGGGGCGCTTGTGCAGCCGCTCCAGCTTGCGCGCCAGGTCCGCGCCCTGCGTGCTCTTGGACAGGTAGCCGTCCGCGCCCGCCGCCAGCGCCAGCGCGCGCAGCTTCGACTCGTCGGAGGCGGAGTAGAGGACGAAGCGGGTGTTCTCCGGCGCCTGCTGCCGGGCCAGCGCCAGCACCTTGTCGCCACTCAGCGCGGGGATGTTCACGTCCAGGAGCACCAGGTCCGGCGCCGTGGTGCGCACCAGGTTGGAGACCCCCAGGGACGAACGGTGGGTGCGGACCTCGAAGTTGTACGAGGACAACGAGCGTTCGGTCAGCGCGAGCTGGTCCGGGTCATCGTCCACGATGAGGACGCGAATCTTGGTCTCGGACATGGTGGCTCCCCCTGGAACCGACAGTTGGGTGCCCCGGTCGGCAGGATGCCGCCCCAAGGAAGACACGTGACCCGGGCACTTCCCGAGTATGACCCACCCCCCTCCCTTCTGGCCACCCTCCCTGGAATTTTCTGGAAACTTCCGATTGGAACCACACGCCTCGTCCTGGCGGGTGGGCAGCCCTGGAGGGCGTTCCTAGCTTTGAAGGGTGTGCGCGCCACGGGGCATGTAGGTGGCCTCCCACCAGGAAGGACCTGATGACATCCCAACGGAAGGCAGGGCGGACGGACCCGCGGGGGCACGCCCTGGAGGCCCGGGCGGCGGCCCGGCGGCAGGAGGCCACGGCGGCCCGGGCGCAGGCGGAGGCCTATGGCGTCCTCTCCCAGGCCTGCGTGCAGCGGGCCCAGGCGCTGAAGGTCGTCTCACTGGCGGATCAGGCCGTGGCGATGCTGGGGGGCAACGACTCCGAGCGGACGTGGGCCGCGGGGGACGGTCAGCGGGCCCGGGTCCACGTCGGCCTGATGGAGCGCGAGGCCTCCGTCCACGCGGCCCAGGCCCGCCGGGCGGAAGCCGAGGCCGCGAGAGCGGACGCCGAGGCGGCGGTGTCCGCGCAGAAGGCCCACCTGGCGCCGCTCGCGATGTCCGCGGGGCGCGCCCCGCCGGAGGACCCAGGCTGACCCCTGCCAGGCGGCGGTGCCGTGCCTCCCCGGGCCCGTCCGCACGGGGTTCCAGGCCTGCCTAGCTTGAAACAGACGCGGCGAGGTCTGTTCGCGCTTCCGGATTGGGGGATGGGAACTTGCAACGCCACGACATCATCGTCATCGGCGCCTCCATGGGCGGGGTGGAGGCCCTGACCCAACTGGTGCGGCGACTGCCTGGGGACCTGGCCGCCAGCGTGCTGCTGGTGCTCCACGTGCCGGCCCAGCACCGCAGCTACCTGCCGGAGATCCTCTCCCGCGCCGGTCCGTTGCCGGCCCACCATCCCCGGGACGGAGAGGCCTTGGCGCCGGGCCGCATCTACGTGGCGCCCAATGACAGACATCTGCTGGTGGAGCCGGACCGCGTGAAGGTGGTGAAGGGGCCCAGGGAGAACGGGCACCGGCCGGCGGTGGATCCGCTGTTCCGCTCGGCCGCGCTCACGTACGGCCCGCGCGTGGTGGGCGTGGTGCTGACCGGCGCGCTGGACTGCGGTACCAGCGGCCTGATGGCGGTGAAGCGGGAGGGCGGGCTGGCGGTGGTGCAGGAACCGCGCGACGCGCTCTGCCCGGACATGCCCCGGAGCGCGCTGGAGCTCGTGGCGGTGGATTACTGCGTGCCCCTGGCGGAGATGGGGGCGCTGCTGACGCGGCTGGTGGACACGCCCGTGGCTCCGCGCTCGCGCAAGCGGTCGCGGCAGGTGGAGACGGAGGTGAAGGTGATGTCGGTGGACCTTCCCGCCATGGGCGACCCTCCCTCTCCGGTGGAGTACGCGAAGCCGTCCTATTACGGCTGCCCGGACTGCGGCGGCGTGCTCTTCGAGCTGGAGGAGGGCAGCCTCCTGCGCTTCCGCTGCCGCACGGGCCACGCGTACACGGGGGAGGCGCTGTCCGGCTCGCAGCAGAACCAGCTGGACGGCGCGCTGTGGGCCGCGCTGCGCGCGCTGGAGGAGAGCGCGTCCCTGTCGCGCCGGCTGGCCGCCCGGGCCCGGGAGCGTGGCCATGACCATTCCGCGCGGCGCTTCGAGGAGCGCGCCCGCACGGCGGAGTCCCAGGTGGAGCTGCTGCGCCGGGCGGTGCTCGCGGCGCCTCCGTCCGGCGCGGCGTCCGTGGAGCCTCCGGTGCTCGGGGTCTCCGACGAGTCGGAGCAGACGGGCTGAGGCCCCGGGTCAGCGCGCTCCGCCGTGCGCCGGAGCGGCCTTCAGCGCGGGGAAGGTGAGCGTGAACACCGCGCCCCCTTCCGGGCGGTTGGCCGCGGTGAGCGTGCCGCCCGCCTGCGTCACCACGCCGTGGGCCATGGACAGCCCCAGGCCCGTGCCCTTTTCGCCCTTGGTGGTGAAGAAGGGCTTGAAGATGTTCGGCAGGTGCTCCTCCGGGATGCCCGTGCCCTCGTCCTCCACCACGAGCCGCACGGCCTTCCCGGCCTTGAAGGCCCGCACGCGGATGGCGCCGCCCCGGGGCATGGCGTCGCGCGCGTTGATGAGCAGGTTGATGACGACGTAGCGCAGCTCCATGGCCGAACCGGCCACGCGGGGAAGCCCTTCGGGCAGCGCCACGTCCAGGCTCAGGGGATGGCCGCCCTGGCGCGCCTGGTGCTCGATGCCGCCCCGGACGATGTCCACCGCGTCGCGGACCACGTGGGCCAGTTGGACGGGCTCCAGGGCGGTGCCGTGCTTGCCGCGGGAGAAGTCCTGGAGCCGGCCCACGCGCGCCTCCGCGTCGGACACGATGCTCACGAGCGCGTCCATGTGCTGCTGGCCCTGGCCCGTGGGGCTCACTTCACGCTGGAGCAGCTCCAGCCGCAGCCGCATGGCGTTGAGCGTGGCGCGCAGGTCGTGCGCGATGCCCGCCGCCAGCTCCCCCAGGGCGCGCACCTTCTCGCGCTCCAGCAGGGTGGCGCGCGCGCTCGCCAGCTCCTCCTCGGCGCGCGCCTGTTCGGTGATGTCGCGCGCGAGCACCAGCACCTGTCCCTGCATCTGGCCGGTGACGCGCTCGATGCGCACCTCCAGCACCCGGGGCTGGGCCTCGCGCGCCTGACGGTAGCGGGTGATGCGCGCGCCGCCTTCGGTGAGCGCGAGCACCACCGCGGCCTCCGCCTGGCCCACGTCGCGCAGGGCCATCCGCTCCGCGCCGTCGTCCTCGCGCCTCCAGGGGCCACGCAGCCGCCCCAGCGCGTGCCAGCGGCTGTTGGCCAGCACCACGCTGGTGGCGTTCATCATCGCGAGCGCGCTGTCGCTGGTCTCCAGCGCCCAGCGCGACAGCTTGAGGGTGATGACCTGCCGCCGGGTGTTCTCCCCCAACTTGCGCACCAGGGCGGTGTGCTTCTTCATGAGCTCGCGGTACTTGCGCAGGAGTCCCTGGGACTCCCGGACGCTGGGGCCCGGGACGGTGGAGGGCGGGGGCTCGCGGCGCGGGCTCATGCCTTGAGCTTCTCCCGCAGGCGCTGGTTCTCCTCCAGCAGGGCGGAGGCCCGGGTGGTGTCCTCGAAGAGGATGATGGAGCCCAGCAGGTGCGTGTCGGTGACGAGCGGCGTGGCCACCAGCGTGGCGCTCCCCTTGCCCCCGTGCGGCAGCTGATAGGGGATGCTCTCCAGCCGCAGCGAGCGATTCTCCTGCAGGTGGCGGCGCAGCTTGAGCACCAGCGCGCGCTTCAGCGCGGGCACGTGCAGGGACCACAGGAGCTGGCCCACCGTTTCGCGCTCGGTGAGGCCCAGGAGCCGTTCCGCGGCCAGGTTCCAGGTGGTGATGCGGCCGTCGCCGTCCAGCACCAGCACCGCGGCGGACAGGGTGCGGATGATGGTGCGCTGGCAGAAGGTGAGCGCGTCCATCTCCAGCGTGCGGTGCGCCAGCTCGCGGTTGGTGGCGTCCAGCTCCGAGTTGGCGGACTGGAGCTCCTCGTTGGTCGTCTCCAGCTCCTCGTTGGTGGACTGGAGCTCCTCGTTGGTCGTCTGCAGCTCCTCGTTGGCGGACTGGAGCTCCTCGTTGGTCGTCTCCAGCTCCTCGTTGGACGCGCGCAGCTCCTCCGTGGAGGACTGCATCCGCACCTGGATGGCCTGCAGCTCCTCCTGCGCCGTGCGCAGGTTCTGCTCCACGCCGCGCAGGTGGGTGATGTCGTGGACGGTGTACAGCAGGCCCTGCCGCCCTCCCGCCGACTCGCGCAGGGGCACCACCTGGACGCGCAGGGCGAGGGGCTCCCCGTTGGAGACCTCCATCATCCCGTCGGCCACCTCCCGCTCGGAGCTGCCGGAGCGCACGCGCTGGCTCTGTTCGACGAGCAGGTCGCCGCTGAGGCCCGCCAGGCCCAGCGCGGCCAGCTTCTTGCCCAGCATCTCCCCCTCGTTGCGGTTCCACATCCGGGCCGCCGCGCGGCTCCACAGCGTCACCGTGCCGTCATTGTCCGTCGCGATGTGCGGACAGGGATGCGAGTCCAGGAGGTTGCGCAGGAAGGAGCGCTCGAAGTCCAGGCTGGATTCGAGGATGCGCGTCAGGCTCACGGGCTCCGGTGGCAGGCGGTCCTGCGTCGTGCTGGTGAGCTCCACGTGCCCATCCTTGCGGTAGATGCGCCGGGCCAGGTCGATGGGCCGGAAGAGCCGGGCCGCGAAGGGGATGAGCTCCGAGCGGCCCAACACCATCTGGCCGTTGCGGCGCAGCGCGAACTGGAAGCGCGCCAGCACCCGCTTCTGCAGGTCGGAGTCCAGGTAGATGAAGACGTTGCGGCACAGGAGGAGGTCGATGCGCGACACCGGCGCGTCCGACACCAGGTTGTTCACGCCGAACACCACGGCGCGGCGGATCTCCTTGCGCACCGTGAAGCTGTTGCCCGTGCGCACGAAGAAGCGCGCCAGCCGCTCCGGGGAGACATTCTCCAACTGCTCCGGCGTATAGACGCCCCGGCGGGCCGTGGCGATGGCCTCCTCGTCCACGTCGGTGCCGAACACCTTCAGCTCCGCGCCGGGGTAGCCCGGCCCCAGCGCCTCCGCCGCGATGATGGCCAGCGAGTAGGCCTCCTCGCCCGTGGCGCAGCCCGCGCTCCAGATGCGCAGGTCCTTGTCCGGCCGCTGGCGCACGAGCTCCGCCATGCTCTGCTCCAGGGCCTGCCAGACCTCCCGGTCCCGGAAGAAGGTCGTCAGCTTGATGAGCATGGAGGAGACCAGCGTGCTCACCTCGGTGGGGTCCCGCTCCAGCAGCGCCAGGTAGGCCGCCCGGCTCCGGCAGCGCGTGGCCTGCATCCGCCGTTCGATGCGCCGGTGCAGCGTGGCCCGCTTGTAATTGCGGAAATCAAAGTTCCGCACCTGGCGGACCTTCTCCAGGATGGCTTCGAGCTCGCTGTCGCGTGGAGGCTTGGTCGCCATTCAGAAGGACGTAGTCCAGTGAGACCGACCGGGCAAGACCTGTACTTCCGCTCTTGCGGGAGCACTGTCGGCCATACTCTTCGTCTGGGTCTCGGACGACGAAACGTTCGCTGTTCTTCTCCTCCGCCGCGCGCATACCGGGGGTGGTTTCACAGGGGGCGGCGCGATGGCATAGCGTGGATGTCCCTTCCCAGGGGGTGATGACCAAACGATGGGAAGGCGAGGGTGTCATCCATGGAATTGAACTCAACGGGACGGGAGATCCGTGTCGCGCTGCTGGAGGATCAGCAGGTGTTCCGCGAGAGCCTGGTGGCCCTGCTCGAGGGCGCGGGGATGAAGGTGGTGGCCCGGTGCGCGGAGACAGGCACGTTCCTCTCCAACGTGCGCGCGGCCGCGCCGGACGTGGCGGTGGTGGACCTGCGGCTGGAGCACGTGGGCCGCGAGGGCGCGGAGGACGGATTGAACGCGCTGAAGTACCTGCATGACTTCCATCCGCAGGTGCGCGCGCTGGTGCTGTCCGGACACCAGGAGCCGGACGTGGTGGAGCGCTGCTTCCAGGCGGGAGCGGCGGGCTACCTGTGCAAGCTGAACGCGGGCGTTGACGACGTGGTGCGGGCCGTCGGGCGTGTGGCCCGGGGCGAGCGGCTGCTGCCCATGGACATGCTCCACGCCAGTGCCCTGCACCTGGACGACCTCGAGATGCCGGGCTCCGCGCTGTCACGGCTGACCCTGCGCGAGCGCGAGGTGCTGGGCTACGTGGCGGCCGGCGCGGACAACCTGAAGATCGCCGCCCACCTGGGCATCACCGAGCGCACGGTGAAGGCCCACCTGACGAGCATCTACCGCAAGCTGGGACCGGAGAACCGCGCCCAGCTCGCGGTGATGGCGTGCGAGCTGGGCGTGCCCCGCCCCGTGCTGGCCTGAGGCTGTTCCCTCAAGGCGGCGCGGCTTCCTCCGTGCCGTCTTCCAGCGCTTCCCGGGGGGCGCCCAGGTGCTGGAGGAACCACTCCCCGGCGAGCTCGGCCACCTGCTCCAGCTCCGAGTCCTCCTGGAAGTGGTGGGTGGCGCCCGGGATGATGTCCATGCGCTTGTCGGAGCGGAGCGCTTCGTAGGCCCGGCGGTTGATGTCCAGGCCCAGCGTGTCCGCGCCGCCCACCAGCAGCAGGGTGGGGGCCTGCACCTTGGGGAGCACCGCGCCGGCCAGGTCCGGACGGCCGCCACGCGACACGACGGCCTCCACCTGATCAGGCCGGAAGGCCGCGGCCGCCAGCGCCGCGCCCGCGCCGGTGTGCGCGCCGAAGTAGCCCACGTTCAGGCCCGCGGTGGGGCCCTCTCGCCGGAGCCACCGGGCCGCGCCCGCCATGCGCATGCCCAGCAGGCCCACGTTGAAGCGCAACTGCCGCGTCCTGCGCTCCTCCATCTCCTCGCGGGTGAGCAGGTCCATCAACAAGGTGCCCAGCCCCATCGCCTGGAACAGGCGCGCGGTCTGCGCGAGCCGTGGACTCTGGAGGCTGCTGTCGCTGCCGCGCGCCAGCACCACCACGCCCCGGGCCCCCGAGGGCACCGCCAGCCGTCCTCGGACGAGGACGGCGTCATCGACCGGCACCATCACCTCGCGCTCCAGATGCGAGCGCGCCGCCGGTCCGACACCACGTTGTCGCGCCTGGGACTCCCGCGCTTCTTCCCACCCGTGGTCCTGCCCTACCGCATTCAACCCCGTTCGTGACCGGGGACCTGTCATACAGGCTCCTCCCGTCTGCGTGTGGCTGGTTACCGCGTCTGGCTGAGACACAGTCTGAACATGGCCCCACCCGTTGTGACCTGCCGGAGGGGGCCGGGTGTCCAGCGTAGGACAGGGCCCGCGGGGCAGGCCACGACGCCCCGGGGAGGGCGCCCTTCCTTGCACGCCACCCCTGACGGGGTGGGGCGGTTCAGGGCTTCGTGGCCACCACCAGCTCGAAGGGGCCGGGCAGCACGTGCGCGTCCGTGAAGCCCGCGGCGGTGAGCCCTTCCAGGTAGAACTCCACCTCGCGCAGCCGGCTCACGCACGTGTCCACGCCGATGAGGAAGTAGGACCAGAAGAACTGGGCCGCCAGCCGCTCCGGGGTGCGGAACTCCTCGCAGATGAGCACGCGTCCGCCGGAGGGCAGGGCGGCGAAGGCGGCCTGCATCAGCGACCGCGCCACCTCCGCGGGCCAGTCATGCAGCACGCGCACGAGCGACAGCGCGTCGTAGCCCCGGGGCAGCGGCTCCTTCAGGAAGTCGCCGCCCACGAAGCCCAGCCGCTTGGCGGACAGGCCCGCGCGCTCGCGCGTGCGCGCGACGAGGGGTTCCGTGGCGGGCAGGTTGTAGACGTCCACGGAGAGCATCGGGTGCTGGCGCAGCAGGTGCTCCGCGAGCGTGCCGTCCCCGCCGCCCACGTCGAGCAGCCGGGCCTCGGAGGGCCACAGGGTGCTCGCGTGCGCGCGGAACGTCTCCAGGATGGGGCCCAGGCCCGCGGACATGCTGGCCTCGAAGCCCTCCACCTGTTCGGGCGTGCGCGGAGGCCAGTCGAACGACGTGGCGGACATGGAGTGCTCGCCGTGCAGTGTCTCCGGCAGCCGGCCGTACAGGGCCTTCCAGTCGTACTTCTCGCGGTCGCGCTCCAGCGACCCCGCGCCGAGCACGAGCTCCGCCGCCTCGCGCAGGCCGGGCACGCCCCGGTAGCGCGCCGCCTCCAGCGTGTCGCTGGTCTGCTCGCGCTGCACCAGCCCCAGGCTCTCAAGGCAGTCGAGGAACTTGTAGAGCCGCTTGGGCCGCAGGTCGTACTTCGTGGCCAGCTCGCCCAGCGTCACCGGGCCGGGCTCCAGCGCGTCCAGCAGGCCCAGCTTCAGCGCGGTCTCCACGACGTCCATCGCGCGGGCGCCGTTGAACAGCAGGTGCAGCAGGGCGCGAGGCGACGGCGCCTCACGTGTGAAGGGAGGCATCTGGCTGCTCATGCGGCTTCATTGTGCTGCGCTTCGATGAGCGCGTCCATGAAGGCGTCCACTTCCTCGAGCGTGTTGTAGAAGTGTGGCGCGGCGCGCAGGAAGCCCCGGTGGCTGCAGATGAAGCCTCGCGCCACCAGCCGCGCCGTCACCTGGGCGTCGCCGGGGAAGCTCATCGCCACCACGCCGCCGCGCTGGTCTGGCTCTCTCGGCGTCACCACGCGCAGGCCTGCCTCGTCCGCGCGCGCCATCAGCTGGCCGGTGAGCTTCAGCGAGTGCTCACGCACGGCGTGGATGCCCACGTCCTTGATCAGCTCCAGGCCGGGACGGGACAGCAGCACCATCAGCGGCGCGGGTGTGCCGCCCATCATCCGGCGCGCGTCCGGCGCATAGTCCGTCGTCTGCTGGAAGCCGAGCGGTGACGCGCCGGCCAGCCAGCCGGTGACCGCGGGCCGGAGCGTGGGCAGGAGCCCCGGGCGCACGTACAGGAAGGCGGCCTCGGAGCCGCCCAGCCACTTGTGCGCGCCGCCCATGAGGAAGTCCACGTCCAGCTGGCGCACGTCCACGGGGACGGTGCCCACGGTCTGGTACGCGTCCGTGGCGATGAGCGCTCCGGCCGCGTGCGCCGCCCTCGCGATGCGCGCGACGTCCAGCACGGCGCCGGTGGCGAAGGCCCCGTGCGCGACGCAGACGATGAGCGTGCGCTCATCGATGGCCGCCTCCAGCGCGGCTTCGTCCACGCGGCCATCCTTCGACGGGACGACGACCAGCTCCGCCCCGTAGCGCGCGAAGCCCTTCCAGATGAAGGGCACCGTGGGGAACTCCAGGTCGGTGATGACGACGCGGCGGCGCTCTCCGGTGAACTCCAGGCACGAGGCCAGGCGCGACAGGTGCGCGCTCAGGTTGGTGTCCAGCGCGACGGAGCCGGCGGGTGCGCCGATGAGCTCCGCCACCCCGTCCGCGTACGCCTGCATCTGGGACAGCCACATGTCCCAGGTGTCATCGCGCCACGCGCGCATCGTGTTCCAGTACTGCGCCAGCACGCCCTCCACGGCCCGGGGCAGCGCCCCGGTCGAGTTGCTGTTGAGGTACGTGCAGGTCTGGAGCAGCGGGTACTCCGCGCGCAGGGCTCCCGGGAGTGCCGCCACGGTCACGACTGGCTCCGCAGCTCCTGGGCGTGGGTGTACGCCGAGACATGCGCGGCGTGCGGATGCGCGTGAGGTCCGTGAGGAGTCGGAGCGTGGGGCACCGCCGCATGCGGCCCGTGCGCCACCGGCGCGGGAGCCGCCGCCGCATGGGGAGCGGGCACGTGCGGCACCGACGCGTGCGGGGCGTGGACCACCGGCGCGTGCGCCACGTGCGGAGGATGGGCCGCCGCGTGCGGAGCGTGTGAAGCCAGAGCCGGCTGTGCGTGGACGGCCGGAGCATGGGCCACCGGCGCGTGCTGAGCATGCATCGGGCAGCCGCCGCCGGTGCGCGCCTCGTGCGCAGGGACCGGGGCCGCGTGAGCCGTCGCGGCGTGAGCCACCGAGGCGTGCTGCGCATGGGCCGCGTGGATCTCCGAAGCATGCGCCATGACGGCGTGAGCCACCGAGGCGTGCTGAACGTGGGCCGTAGCGGAGTGCGCATGGACCGCGGAGGCGTGCGCCGCCGGAGCGTGGACCGGGGCCGCGTGGGCCGCCGGAGCGTGGACCGGGGCCGCGTGGGCCGCCGGAGCGTGCTGCATGTTCATCGGGCAGCCGCCGCCGGTGCGCGCCTCATGCGCAGGGGCCGGGGCCGCGTGCGCCGTCGCGGTGTGATGGACCTGCGCCGCCGAGGCGTGCTGCGCGTGCGCCGCCACATGGGCGTGCGCCGCCTGCGCCTGGGCCACCGGCATGTTCACCGCCGTGTCCTTCATCGCGTTGATGGCGGCCATCGGGCAGCCGCCGCCGCGCGACTCACCCGGCGTGTAGCCACCCTCGCGCTTCCAGCCCGCGGTCAGCTCCACGCGCACGTCCCACAGCGCGCGGAACAGCGGCAGCGTCATGCGCGCCTGCAGCACCTGCGAAGGCAGCCCGTCCAGCGCCTTCACCGTGCGGTCGATGCCAATCGTCCGGCGCACCAGCTGGTAGTGCGCGTACAGCCATCCCTGGAAGCTCTCATCCACCGTGACCAGCTGCTCGCAGACGTGCTGCAGGTCCTTCGGCCCCCCAGCCGAATAGACCTGGAACAGCGTCAGTCCGCGACGCGCCAGCATGCGCTCCATGGCGGACTCCAGCCCGTCCGCCGCGAGGCGCAACGTGTTGTAGCCCGGCGACTCCTGGCCGCTGCCGTTGCCCAGGCTGCGGCGGATGACCTGGTACTCGGACGGGGTCATCGTCTCCAGGATGGCCATCTCCGCGCTGATGCCGGCGATGATCTTCTGCACCCGGACCAGCCGCGCGGACACCGCCCACAGCGCGTCGCGGTCCATCTCCGCCACCACCTCCACCATCTCCCGCGACGCCAGCTTCAGGTACAGCTCCTGGGACTGGTGGACGATCTGGAACATCAGCTCGTCATGGGAGACCAGCTCGCCTTCCGGAGACTGCAGCGCCAGCAGGGTGTCCGTGTGCAGGTAGCGCTCGTAGTCCAGCTCGCCCTTGCCCACCCACTTCTTCAACATCACGTTGAACAGCGGTTGAGTCAGCTCCTGCTTCAGCTTTTCGGCGTGGCTGTAATCGGTCGACGTATGCAAGGTGCCTCCGGGGGGACGCAGGCAGATCGTGGTGGGTAGAGCGCGCCCCAGTCGGGAGGAACAGTGAGCGCGTAAATCTCTAGAAGCGACTACCTTACAGCCCTTTTGGTGAACTTCAAGTCATACAGGGCTTGCTGGTTATCGATTTTTGAGATTCCCATCCGTCCGGAGTACGGGGTGGCCCGAGGGGTCGGGCTCACCCAGGGGGTGGGTCAGCTCTCAACCGGTGAGGGATTCCGGTTGGGCGACGCCGGGCGAGGCTTGAGGCGCATGGCGTGGAGCTTCTGCGCCAACTCCGCGCCCTGAACGCTCTTGGAGATGTAGCCGTCCGCGCCGGAGGCAATGGCCAGCGAGCGCAGCTTGGCCTCATCCGAGGCGGAGTAGAGGATGAAGCGGGTGCCGGGGGGCGCGTACTGGCGCGCCAGGCCCACCACCTTGTCCCCCTTGAGGGCGGGGAAGTTGACGTCGATGAGCACGAAGTCCGGCTCGGAGGCGCGCACGATGTTGGACACGCCCAACGCGGACGTGTGGGTCTGCACATCGAACCCGTACGCGCTCAGTGAGCGCTGCACGAGGTCGAGCAGGTCCGGATCGTCGTCCACGACAAGGACGCGCGGTTTGGCTTCAGCCATGGCTTCTCCCTAGGTACTGACGAATCGTCTCGATGAGCTGATCGCGGTCCAGGGGCTTGGTCATGTAGGCCGTGCAACCGGCCGCCTGAGCCTTGTCCTGGTACTCGCGACCCGCGTGTGCCGTGACGGCGATGACGGGCACGTTCTGCCCATCCGGCAACGCGCGGAGCCTGCGCGTGACTTCCCAACCGTCGAGCCGCGGCAGGGACAGGTCCATGAGGATGAGGTCCGGCGCGTCGTTGCGGGCCCGCTCCAGCCCCTGCTCGCCGTCCTCCGCCTCGATGAGGTCATACAGTCCGCCAAGGTACCTGCGGACGATGTCGCGGTTCTGCTCGCTGTCCTCCACGTACAGCACGCGAGGCAGCTTCCCCGCGGATGCCGCACGCTGGGTCATCAAGAGGCCCTTGGCCTGCGCGATGACGTCCTCCAGCGCGTGGCCGCCCTTGCGCACGAAGCCCGCGAAGCCGTCGCGCAACAGCGTCTCTTCTTCGGTGGACAGCGTCTTGCCGGTGAGCACCACCACCGGCACGGACAGCTTCTCCGCGCGCAGCCGGCGCAGCACCTCGAAGCCGTCCAGGTTCGGCATCATCAGGTCCAGCACCACCAGCGACGGCGGAGACACCCGCGCCTTGAGCAGCGCGTCCTCGCCGTTGCGCGCCTCGTTGGTGGAGAAGCCCGCGCGGCGCAGGTTGCGGCTGACCAGCTCGCGCGTGGCCGCGTCGTCGTCCACCACCAGCACGTCGCCCGTGGCGGCGGACGCGCCCGCGGAGGCCAGGCTCTTCTGCACCACGTCCACCAGGCGCTCCGGCTCCACCGGCTTCACCAGGTACTCGCACGCCCCCAGGCTGAAGCCGCGGGCGCGCTGCTCCTCCACCGACACCAGGATGACCGGGATGGCGGCCAGCGCCGGGTCGCTCTTCAGCTGGCTCAGGACGGACCAGCCGTCCATGCGCGGCAGGTGGATGTCCAGCAGGATGGCCTGCGGCTTCACCTCGCGGGCCAGCTTCAGCGCGGCGAGGCCGTCATTGGCCGTCACCACCCTGAAGCCCGCGGGCTCCAGCTGACCCGTGACGAGCTGCTGGATGAGCACGTCGTCGTCCACCACCATCACCGTGCTGCCCGGCCGCGCCATGGGCGCGAGCTTCTGGGCCACGTCGTGGAAGGGGACCAGGCGCTCCGTGGCGTGCGGGCTGTCCGCGCCCACGGTCGTCGCCAGCACGTCCGGCAGCCGCACCGTGAAGGTGGAGCCGCGGCCCAGCGTGCTCTTCACGTCCACCGTGCCGCCCAGCACGCGGGTGAGCTCGCGCACGATGGCGAGCCCCAGCCCCGTGCCGCCCACCTTGCGCGTGGTGGTGCCGTCCACCTGGCGGAACTTCTCGAAGATGAAGGGGAGCTGATCCGACGGGATGCCCACGCCGGTGTCCTCCACCGTCATCAGCAGCTCTCCGCCGCCCGCGGGCACCACCGTGAGCGCCACTTCTCCCGTGTCCGTGAACTTGGCCGCGTTGCTCAACAGGTTGAGCATGATCTGCCGCAGCTTCAGCGCGTCGGTGCGGATCTCCTTTGCCTCGGTGTCCACGTTCACCGTGAGGGCCACGTCCTTGCCCTTCAGGTACTCCTTCACGGTGGCCATGCACTCGTCGGCCAGCTCCTGCACGTCCACCGGCTCGGTGACGACCTCCACGCGGCCCGCTTCAATCTTGGACAGGTCCAGGATGTCGTTGATGAGCGCCAGCAGCGTCTTGGCGTTCGTCTTCACCACGTTGAGGTCGCGCCGGCCGTGCGGCGTCAGGCGGCTGCCCTCCTCGCGCATGAGCAGGTCGCAGTAGCCGATGATGCCGTTGAGCGGCGTGCGGATTTCGTGGCTGAAGTTCGCCAGGAACTCGCTCTTGAGGCGCACGGCGCCTTCCGCCTCGCGGGCGCGCTCTTCTTCATTGCGCTTGGCGACGGAGAGCTCCTGGGCCAGCCGGTCCAGGTCCTCGTTCTGCTGGCGGATGATCTCCATCTGGAGCGCGCGCTGCTGGTAGCTCGCCAGGGAGCGGGCGGACACCGCGCGCGTCTTCTTGATCTCCTCCAGGCTGGCGGCCAGCTGCTTGTTGGCGGCCTCCAGCTCATCCCTGGAGGCGCGCAGGGCCTCCTCGTTCTGCTTGCGGTCGGAGATGTCCTCCGTGACGCCCATCACGAAGCGCGCGACGTTCTGGTCGTCCAGGAGCGGAATCTTGCGCGTGGCGAAGATGCGGTCCACGCCGTCCGCGCGGGCCACCTCCTCGAACGTCTTCATCTTGCGCGTCTCGAGGATCTCCGTGTCGATGGCGATGAACGACTCCGCCTGCTCCTTGGGGAAGTAGTCGTGGTCCAGCTTCCCCAGCAACCACTCCTTGGTGACCCGGAACGCGTCCGCGAACGTCTTGTTCACCACCACCAGCCGGCGCGTCTCCGCGTCCTTCACGAACAGCACGAAGGGCAGCGCGTCGATGATGTTGCTGAGCAGGTAGTTGGTGCGCTTGAGCTCCACGCCCGTCATCTGGTGCTGGGCGCGCTCGGCGTGCAGGCGCAGCTCCCGCGCCACCACGAAGGGCAGGTGGCCGTAGCGGTCCTCGCTGACGTAGTCGCGCGCGCCGGCGCGCATGACGGCGGCCAGCGTGTCCGCGCTCCAGGTGGGCGCGCTCACCACGAAGGCCGTCTCACGGCCGCGCTTCACCCAGGCGGCCTGGACGTCCTCCCAGGTCATGCCCGGCAGCTCGGACCCCACCAGCACCAGGGCCCAGGGGCGCTCCAGCGCCTGCTCCAGGGCTTCCCGCGTACTGACGGGCTCCAGCGTGAGCATGGAGAGGATGTCCTCCTTCTCCAACGCGTCGCGCATGGCGCGCGTCTCACGCTCGCTGCCCACCAGGAGCAGGGACAGGGTGTAACCGAGGGGCGCTTCGGCTTGGGCCACGTCGAACGGGTGGTGGGCCATGGTCTGTTTAGTTGGAGCCGAACGCGAGCACGGTCAGCGTGGTGTTGATGTGGAAGCCCGAGTAGATCTCGAATTGCACGTTCATCCCAGCAGCGGACGGTGCAAGCTTCATGGCCTCGGAGAGCTTTGGCAACATGCCCTGGGCCTGCGCGTACCACAGGCGTCCGCTGCAGTGGAACAGGAGGGCGGCCTGGGGGTTTTGCACCCGCCTGGGCAGTTCCTCCTGGAAGAAGTCCCGCGTCATGCCCGCCAGGTCGCCGGCCTTCATCAGGTCCAGCTCACTGCCCTCCTCCAGGAGGTTGGCGAACAGGATGGAGCCGTCCTCCAGGGGGCGCCACGCGGCGCGGATGAAGTACTCGCGGCCCACCTTGAGCGCGGTGGGGCGCAGCGCGAAGCCACCCGGCCGGCCGAACTCCAGGTCCGCGATGTTCTCCACGCCCAGGATGTCCGCGTAGCGCCGGGCGGCGGGCTGGCCGTCGATCTCCAGGGCGCGCGTGTGCGTCTCGTCCACCTTGGTGATGGTCATGCGCTCGCCGGTGGGCACGTACCAGTGCGAGCGCAGCGCGGCCCAGGGCGCGTTCGTCTTGAACAGGGCCACCAGCACGCCGTCCCCGGCCACTTCGCCATCCACGTGGATGAGGGCGGACTGGCGCGCGGGGTCCGTCTCTGAGTCGCTGGCGCCGCCGCCCACGAGCACCAGGGTCTGGTTCTTCTCCAGGATGCCCAGCAGCAGCTCTTCCTTCTTGTAACGGAAGCCGTCGTCAATCACGAGGCCCACGTACCGGCGCGCGTCCAGGTCCTGCTGACGCACGCCCAGCTCCTCGCACGCGCGCTTGATGGCCTGCGCGCCCGCGGCGATGGCGTCCCCGGTGAGGCCCGAACCCAGGCCCAGGCCCACCTCGAAGTCGCCGGAGAGCGCGCCCATCACCACGCTGTTCTCGTGGATGCCGTTGTTGTCCAGCTCCCCGGCGGTGGTGGCGCCCACCAACCGGGTGTCCTTCGGCAGCCGCTCGCGCACCGCGCGGTTGAGCGCGCGCTGGTCGCGCTGGCGGGCCGCGAACAGCGTCACCAGCTTCGGCGGGGGGCCGTGCAACTGGCGCAGGAGGTCCTCGGCGACGGCGACCGGATCCGTGAGGGTGGAACGAGCCGTCTGCATCTTCACGTGCGCCATGAGGACCTCCGTGCGAACCGGCGGCGGCTAGAAGCCGGCGCCGGGGTGTGTCTTGTGACAACTGCCGGTGCACTGCTGGAACGATTCGCGGCCCCCGCCGACGTACATGCTCTCGATGGGGCCGAACTTCGCCACGTGGCTCTCAGGGTAGCTCTTGTGGCACGACAGGCAGGCGGCCTTGCTGGTGCGCTGCGTGGTCTCCTGCTTCAGGTGGCAGGACGAGCACTTCTCCAGGGGCGCGTCGAAGCGGTTGGAGCGCGAGTGGATGAAGTGCGTGCGCACGAAGATGGGCCCTTCCAGTTCGAAGCCCAGCGGAGCATGACACGACGCGCACGCGGCGCGGTTGTCGTTCGCATGGAGGACTTCACCCAGATCGCCGCCCTTGCTGTGGCAGGTGTTGCACGGACCCGTGGTCAGGGCCGCGCTGGTGTGCGTCTTCGTCCCCACCTGGATTTCGATGGTGCGCGACGCCGGAATGTCCTCGCCCAGGTAATTGCGGCGCGCCTTGGCGGTCACCAGGTAGGTGCCGGGCTTCACGTCCGCGGGCAGGGTGTAGGTCCAGGTGTCGCTCACGGGCGCGTCCCAGCGGCCGTCGTTGGGGAAGAAGGCGCCGCCGAAGAGCTTGTTGGCGGGGGGGAAGGTCATGAACTGCGCATAGACGCCGTCGCGCGCCGGGGTGGCGATGGTCTGCACGTCCTGCGAGTCATCCAGGAAGGCCTCCAGGTCGACGATGGTCCGGATGGGCTGGATGTCCTGCGCCGGCCCGATGAGCTGCGTCATCATCATCCGTTCCTGGTGCTTGCGGCGATAGTAGGTCGTCGTGGGGTTGAAGAACGCCTGATAGTACTGGATGCCGCCCGGGCTACCGGGAGCGCCCGGAGGTGCGACCTCATTGTAGGTTGGGAGGCTCCCGGCCTTGTGCAGGCGCTTGCCCTTGCCGTCCTTCAGGGTCATCTGGAAGGTGACGTCCGACCCGGGGGCATACGTGCCGTCCTTGCGGGGCGCCGTCACGGGCTTGATGTCGATGCCGAACCCGTAGCTGAACTCCGGCTGGGACACCTGCGTGACGGGGATGTAGTAGGGGGCGAACGGCCGCAGGCTCCAGCGCAGGCGCAGACCCGCCGTGCGGGAGTTGAAGGTGAGGGTCTGCTTCTTCGCGTGGTCGTACGCGTTGCGCAGCTCCACCAGGGCCTCTTCCTCATAGGCCCGGGCGCCGTTGCAGTCCGTGAGCGAGCGGCAGTCGCGCGTCCACTGGATGGCGCGCATGCGGCGGACGAAGAAGTCGTCGCGCTCCGTGCGGCGGGTGTCGTCGCTGCCGATGTTCAGCAGCACCGGCGCGCCCGTCAGCACGCCGCGGGAGTCCACCGGCTCCACCGTGAAGAGGCTGGTCGCCTTCATCCACGCGGCGTCACGGTAGAAGCGGCGGCGGGTGAAGGTGCCGTCCGGGTTCGACAGGCCCACGAACTCCTGGTCCGCCAGGCGCACACCCGACCACCCGATGGCCAGGAAGTCGCTGTTCTGGCGCAGGCCGTCCACGCCCTCGTCCCTGGACGCGGTGAGGGAGGCGCGCAGGTCAATCTGGTTCACCCAGAAGCTCTGGCCGGCCTTCACCTTGATGGGCACGCCCTTGCCGTTGTCCACCTCCAGCGCCAGGCCCACGGCCGGCTCGCGGTTGCCGCCGCCCAGGATGTCGCCCAGCGACAGGTCCTGGCCCTGCGCCGCGAGCTGCGGCTCCACGTTGGCGGAGGACTCCAGCTCCGTGGACTCCGGACCACCGCACGCCACCGTCAGGCTGGCGAGCGTCGCCAGCAGGCTCGCGCGGCCCGCCGTGAACAGGTGGGGGGAAGTGCGAGAACACCGCTCCCGAATCGTGTCAGTTCCAGCCATGAGGGGACTCCTCCGAACGCGTATGTGCGGACGGCTGCCGAAGCAGCGTCGCGGCCAGTGGACCCGGGTGCCCTTGCGTCGGGGGGACGCTGGCGGAGGGTCACTCTCAAATCCGGCTTTTGCCGGAAACGAGCAGTTCTAGCCACACGGAGAATATCCACAATCAACAGAGCGATTCAACTTCTGAGAATTATTCCACCCAGAGGCGAACTCGAACTGTCCGTGACTGGATGGGAAGGGCCTCTGGGGCGCAACCCACCCGGGAGGGTCATATTCGAATCGATTTTCCCACTTCCTCCTGTGCTTCCAGGGTGAACGGGAGTTCGACCGTGAACTCCGAGCCTTCTCCCAGCCGGGAGTGGACGCGGATGGTGCCGCCGTGGGCTTCGACGAGCTGGCGGACGATGTAGAGACCCAGGCCGAAGCCCGGCGCGCGGCTGTCCGTCGTGACCCGCTCGAAGCGGGTGAACAGGCGCTGCTGCGCCTCGGCGGGGATGCCGGCGCCGTGGTCCCGCACCGACATCTGGACCCGGTGTGAGTCCTCATCCACGTTCACATGCACCTCCACCGGCTGGCCCCGGCCGAACTTGAGGGCGTTGCTGACCAGGTTGGTGAGGACGCGGTCCAGGCGTTGGCGGTCCCAGCGGCCGCGGGCCGCGTCGCGGGCGTGGACGGTGAGGGCGCAGCCGGCGGCGGCGGCCTGGTCCTCGTGGCGGGCGGTCACCTCGTGCGCCAGCTCCGCCAGGTCCATGGGCCGGGCCTCCAGCACCAGCCGGCCGCCGGACAGGCGCGACAGGTCCAGCAGGTTGTGCACCAGCTGCCCCAGCCGCTTCGTCTCGTCCTCGGCCAGCAGCAGCCCCTCGCGCAGGCGCGGGTCCTCCGTGTGCGCGGGCGCGCACTGCAGGCGCACGCGGCGCAGGCGCAGCTGCAGCGAGCTGAGCGGAGTGCCCAGGTCGTGCGCCGCCACGCCAATGAGCTCCAGCGCGTTCTGCGTCGCCGCCAGCAGGCGGGCGTTGTCCAGCGCCAGCGCGGCGCGCGCGGACAGCTCCTCCAGGAAGGCCTGGTCCACCGCGCCGTAGTGGCGGTGGGGCCGGGTGGACAGCAGGCACAGCGCGCCCAGCACGCGGTTGTCCACGACGAGCGGCACGCTCAGCGCGGAGCGCACGCCCAGCGCGCGCCACAGCTCCGCGCAGGTGCTGTCGCTGACGGAGGAGGGCAGCCGGTCTGGATCCACCTCCGCGAAGCGCTCGGCGCGGCCGGTGTGCATGACGCGCGCGGGGCCGGGCTCGTCCTGCGAGGGCCTGCGCAACAGCGGTTCCCACAGCCGCGCCTGGGTGGCCGCGTCCGCGCACGTCACCGCGCCGGGGCGCACGCCGCCCTGGCCGTCCGGCAGGTAGAGCACGCATGCGTCAGCGATCTCCGGCACGCACAGGCGGGTGAGCGCGTTTCCCAGCTCCTTGGCGCCGGCCTGCGGCTGCAGCACGCGTCCCGCCTCCGCGAGCAGCGCCTGCATGCGCTCGGTGCGCTTGCGCTCGGTGATGTCGCGCGTCACCTCCGCGAAGCCCTGCAGCGTGCCGCCTTCCGTGTAGAGCGCGGTGAGCAGCGTCTCCGCCCAGAAGCGCGAGCCGTCCTTGCGGATCCGCCAGCCCTCCGCCTGCAGGCGCCGCTCGCGCGCGGCCCGCTCGCGGTGGGAGGCGGGCAGGCCGTGCGCCACCGCGTCCGGCACGTGCAGCACCTCCACGCGCTGGCCCACGATGTCGGAGGACGTCCACCCGGTGAGCCGCTCCGCGCCCGTGCTCCAGCAGGACACCGTGCCATCCGGCTCCAGGAAGCACAGCGCGTAGTCGCTCACGCCATCCATGAACAGGTGCAACCGCTGTTCACTCTGCACGGCTTCCGCGTGCATGGGGCCCAGTGCGTTGCGCAGCACCACCACCAGCGCGACCAGGGCGCCCAGGCCCAGCAGGCCGGAGAGGATGTCGGAGGCGTGATGGAGGACGGCCCCGTCGTCCACCGTCAGCGTGTGGGCCGTGGACACAAGGGTGGCAAGCAGGATGAGTCCGGCCAGAAGGCATACGGACAGACCTGCCCCGACCCGCTGAGCGAAGGTCCAACGTCGCAGCATGTGGCACTCCCCCCCGACGGCACCGAGCGCTTCTGTGCAGAAGGACGCTCAACATCACCGAAAAGGTGGGGTGAGCGACATCGCACTGTCGGGCAGGGTATCCTATAACCCTGTTTTTACCTGTTTGTCATGAAATCATGGACCCTACCCGCGGGGATGGGAAAGGTCTGGCGGGCAGGACGCGGCGGGGTTGTCGGATGGTGGACGATGCCCCGGCGCTTTCCGGGAGCTCGGGCCTGGAATCAAGGGGTTGGAAGAGGTGGAGGTGCCCGTGAAATGGCCTTCCGGGCGCCGGGACGTTATGCAGCGCCCCTTCCTCGTCACCCAGGTGTTGCACGGCATATGGCGTCTCTCGTCGAAGGTCTGAAGGTCCGCTACCTCCCGCAGCCCGAGTGGGGCGTGGGGCATCTGCTGTCGCTGCAGGAGCAGGGGGCCAAGGCCCTCATCGCCTTCCCGTCCCGCGAGGATGCGCCGGTGCTGGTGTCCACGCGCGGCGGTGCGCTGGTTCCCTACCAGCTGCCCAAGGGCGAGCCCATCCAGACGCCGAAGGGACGCAAGGCCACCATCCTGGGCGAGGAGCCGGGCGCGCGCGGACTGCGCCGCTACGTGGTGCGCTTCGAGGACACGGGCGAGGAGGACGAGCTGCCGGAGTCGGAGGTGCGTGCGCTGGCGCCGCGCTCCGACCTGTTGTCCACGCTGCGCGACGGGCGGGTGGGGGACGCGAAGGCGTTCATGCTGCGCAAGCAGGCGCTGGTGCTGGACGACGAGCGCCGGGGTGACGCGCTGGGCGCGCTGCTGGCCAGCCGGGTGATGGTGAAGCCGCACCAGGTGGGCGTGGTGCAGCGCGTGTTGTCCGCGCGCCGGCCGCGCTTCGTGCTGGCGGATGAAGTGGGCCTGGGCAAGACGATTGAAGCGGGCATGGTGTTCAGCGCGCTGCGGCTGGTGGGCCTGGCGCGCCGCTGCCTGGTGGTGGCGCCCAGCCACCTCACCGTGCAGTGGCTGGTGGAGCTGTTCCACAAGTTCAACCAGCTCTTCACGCTGATGGACTCGGACCGCTACGAGCAGTCGCTGAAGGAAGCGCCGGACGTCTCTCCGTGGGCGCGCTTCCCGCTGGTGGTGACGAGCCTGGAGCTGCTCAGCCGCACCCGCGAGCACCGCGAAGAGGTGGCCGCCGAGGACGCCTTCTGGGACCTGGTCATCATCGACGAGGCGCACCACCTCAAGGGCGAGAAGGCCTTCGCCGCCGCGAAGGGGCTGGCCGCGAACTCATGGGGCCTGTTGCTGCTCACCGCCACGCCCATGCAGTTGGATCCGGCGGAGTACCACGGCCTGCTCACCCTCATCGACGCGGCGACGGCGCCGTCCGTGAACGGCTTCGAGGCGCGGCTCCAGCGCCAGGAGGAGCTGTCCACCGCGGTGCGCGCGCTCATGGAAGGCAAGGGCGACGGCAAGGCCGCGAAGGCCGCCGTGGCCGCGCTGGCGAAGCGCTTCCCGGAGGACGCGAGTCTCCAGACGTTGAAGGAGAAGGAGGCGCTGCTCGCGCACCTGGCGGAGACGTACAGCCTGTCGGACCGGCTGGTGCGCAACCGGCGCGCGGTGGTGGGCGGCTTCTCCACGCGCAGGCTCCACCGGCACCCGGTGCAGCTCACGCCGGAGGAGCTGACGGCGCGTGACACGGCGCTCGCCACGCTGGCGAAGGGCACGCTTCGCGGCGCGCCGCTGGCCAACGTGCTGCGGCGCCTGGAGTCCAGCCCCGCGGCGTTCATGGGCGCGGTGAAGTCCAACCCGGCGCTGAAGGGCGCGGACCTCAAGCTGACCGGCCGGGACGCGAAGCTCATCGCGTTCGTGGGCGTGCTGCGCGGCATCTGGAATGCGGAGCCGCGCGCGAAGGTGCTCGTGTTCACGGAGAGCCGCGACACGCTGGAGTCGCTCCAGTCGGAGCTGTCGCGCGAGGGCGTGGAGGCGCTGGGCTACCACGGCGATTTGCCGCTCGTGGAGCGCGACCGTCAGGTGGCGCGCTTCCGCGACCCGGAAGGCCCCCGCGTGCTCCTGTGCACGGAAGTGGGCGGCGAGGGCCGCAACTTCCAGTTCGCGCACCACCTGGTCCACTACGACCTGCCGTGGAGCCCCTCTACTGTGGAGCAGCGCATCGGCCGCCTGGACCGCATCGGGCAGGCGCACCCGGTGGAGATCCACGTCTTCGACCCCGCGGGCACGCTCGCGTCGGACGTGCTGATGCTGCTGGCGGACGCCGTGGGCGTCTTCGGTGAGACGGTGGGCGGCCTGGACGCGGTGCTGGAGGAGGTGGAGGACCGCATCGCGGACCTGGCCCTGCTGCCCCGCGAGGCGCGCGTGGAGTACGCCGCGGAGCTGAAGACCCGCGTGGAGGCGGCGCGTGAGCAGGTGAAGCGCGCGTACGACCCGCTGCTGGACGTGCGCAGCTTCGACAAGCCCGCCGTGGCCCGGCTGGTGGCGCGCGCGCAGGAGCGCATGGGGGATGAGCCTGGCGATGAGGACTCCGACGAGGAGGCTCCGCCGCTGGAGGACGGGCTGTGGAGCGTGGCGCGCGACCTGGACGAGCGCCTGGAGGAGACCGTCACGGAGCTGGCGCGCCGCGTGGGCATTGGCGTGGACACCGACGAGCAGGTGGAGGCCTTCCAGGTGGCCTTCCAGTTCGGCCACGCGCTCAACGTGGAAGGCCTGCCCGGCATCGACGTGATGCAGGACCGCACCTTGCTGGGCACCTTCTGGCGCGACACCGCCGTGGAGGCGGAGGAGCTGGAGTACTTCGCCACCGGCCACCCGCTGGTGGAGGCGCTGTTCGGCTTCCTCAAGGACGGACCCTACGGCCGCAGTGGTTTTCGCCACATCGAGAAGCGCAGCGTGAAGAAGCCCGCGCGCGGCCTGGAGCTGCTCTTCCACGTCCAGCTGCCGGAGTCCCAGGACACCTCGCCCGGTGCCCGCGTGCCCAGCCGACAGCTGGCCCGCTTCCTGGCCCGCACCCTCCTGCCCGTCGCCGTGGTGGAGGGCCCCCAGGGCCCCGTGGCGGACGTTTCCGTACTCACCGCTTTGGAATCCGACGGCAAAGCCCTGAAGGGGGATGAAGTCCACCAGGCCTTCCCTGGCTTCGGCGCCTTCGTGGACGCCGCGCTGCCCGTGGCCCAGGCCGCCGCCGAGGCGGAGCTCGGCCGGTCCGCGAAGAAGGCCCGGGCGGCCATCGAGGTGGAGCGCGACTCGGCCGCCGCCCGCCTGCGCCTCTCCCTCTCCCACCAGGGCCTGCCCCCGGAGGAGGTGGACGCCCAGGTTGACGCGGAGCGCAATCACTACGAGCGCCTGCTCCAGGCACTCGCGGGGGCGAAGGTGGCGCTGGACGCGGCCTGCGGGTTCACCCTCAATCGGTGAGTAAACAGTTATGTCACAATGGAATCGGCCCTGTCGGGGCTTCGTCCATTTGACCGATTCCCCAATCACCGAGAATCTAGGAGGAAGGCAGCCTCCCCCATGGCCCTTCCCCACCCCCCACGTCGGCAGCGCGAATCCGGTCAGGCCGCGGTGGAAGCGGCGCTGTGCATGCCGCTCGTGGTGTTCATGGTGCTGGGCTCGCTGCAGCTCTTCATGCTGCTGCAGGGCCGCATCCTGGCGCAGGTGGCGGTGTACCGCGCGGTGCGCGCGGGCAGCCTCAACCACGGCAGCTGCGAGGCGATGACGCACGCGGCGCTGGTGACGATGCTGCCCACGGTGGAGCACACGCGCACGCCCGCGCAGCTGGCCAACGCCTTTGACGAGCGCAAGCGCAACTACCTGCGCGTGCGCGGCTCGCGGGGGACGCTCTTCACCGAGGGGCCCATGGTGGAGATCGTCCGTGAGTCGCCGGATCCCGCCTGGGTGCGCAGCCTCGCGGGCGACGAGGACCTGCTGTTCGACGTGCCCACGGACTCCAATGCGGAGATGCAGCGGCGCACGCTCGAGATCCGCATGGTGGCCTGGTACTACATGCGCATCCCGTTCGCGGACTGGGTGATGAGCCGCATGTTCCTGGCCCAGTTCCACCTCAAGAACTACACGGACGCGAACCCGCTCAACCCGGCGCAGAAGCAGTCGGACTGGTGGGCGGACACCGACGTGGAGCTGGGGCCGGATGACTGGCCCGGCGGCGACCTGGGCGAGCGGATGCTGCGCTGGAACGCGCAGGGCCACTACCTGTTCCCCATCCAGGTCCACGCGGCCATGCGGATGATGACCCCGGTGAAGGCGTCGAACTTCAATGGAGGTGCCGGATGCAGCCTGCACGGCTTCTGAAGTCCGGCGCGCGCGGTCAGGCGCTGGTGCTGTTCTCGCTGACGTTCCTCCTGCTCACGCTGATGGTGCTGCTCACGCTGGGCTTCGGCATGCGCGCCAAGGAGCGCGTCGAAATCCAGATGGCGGCGGACGCGGCGGCCTACAGCCAGGCGGTGTCCACGGCGCGCACGTTCAACGCCATCGCGGTGATGAACCGCGCCCAGATTGCCCACATGGTGGCCATGGCGGGCACGCAGTCGATGATCAGCTTCGGCAGCCAGCAGTACGCCGCGCGGCAGACGTCCCCATGTGCCATGCCCGGCAACGACTGGTCCGCCCTGGACCAGGCGGCGGCCACGCAGGTGCAGATGCTGCAGGGGCGCGCGAGCTCCATGTTCCGCGCGGAGCTGGCCATCTACAACCATCTGGTGGGCACGCACCTGGCGAACCAGAACCTCACCCGGCTCATCGCCAAGGAGATCAACCCGGAGCTGGCCGCCCAGCCCGAGGGCGCCAACAAGTCCCTGTCGGAGGTGTCCGGCGGCGCGTCCTCCGGCTCCAGCTACGACGACCTGATGCAGCAGGAGAAGACGGGCTCGGTGCCGGCGACCTCCGGCGCGGTGATGCCCACGGGCGGAGGCCAGGGCACCGCCACGCTCAACGCCACCATGGGCAGCCTGGGCTGGACGTGGGTGCACAACCGGGGGAGCGGCAGCGCGGGCTTCGGCTCTGGCGCCGCCGCGCACAACCCGGGCTTCCATCACTACGGCAGCGCGTCCGCGATGGACTCCTCCACCTACCAGACCATCTCCGGCCGCAACTCGTGGGCGCACGACCACGGCCGCGCCGTCACCGGCATCTGCCCGGACGGGACCCCCTACACCGCCGGGGCGACGGACGCGTGGGTGATGTCCGACGAGCGCCAGTCCCTCGAGGACCAGCACGTCTACGGCGCGAAGGCGCCGCCCGGCCAGGGCGCGGAGAACAACACCACCGTGGATGAACGCCACACGCTGGGCGCCTGCGTGGTGTGCCCCGGCATCTGGCCTTATTCGGTGGGCTTCAACGCGGGGCTCCTGCACGGCAACGCCGACGAGAACGACTACGGCCAGCCCAAGCTGTACGCGATGCTCCACCGCGACTACGCCAGCGACGCGCGCCGCGCGAAGCCGGACCCCTGGAACCTGCTGTTCACCTTCAAGTTCGCGAACCAGGAGACGGAGTTCGACAACGCCGCGCCGCTCGGGCGCATCCTGCCCACCGGCCGCGAGGACGTGCAGCGCAACCAGGTGGCCCTGGCCGCGGGGCTCGCCTACTACCACCGGCCCCGGCCGGCGGCGGTGGGCGGCGGTTGGGAGGAGCCGCCCAACTTCCTCAACCCCTTCTGGCGCGCCACGCTGGTGAGCACCGAGGGCGCCCGCGACGACAAGCCCGCGAACAGCCTGCAGCAGGCGGGCTTCTCCGAGCACGCGGAAGCGCTGCGCCGCCTGGACAACGCCGGCTACCGGGGCGGCAGCAGCACGGGAGGGAAGTACTGATGCGCGCGCGCGCTTCCACGTCGCGCCGGGGACAGGCGCTCGTCGAGACGGCCCTGGGCTCCATGGTGTTCGTCACCATCCTCCTGTTCGGCATCTACTTCGCGGAGGTGGGCGCGCTGACGCTCAAGGTGCAGGAGGCCGCCAACTTCGCGCTGTGGGAGGCCACCGGGCACGTGATGCACAACCCGCAGGCCGGCGTCTTCCAGCGCGCCAACGCGGAGGCCCTGGCGTCGTCGGAGGCCGCGGGGCGCTACCAGGACTTCGACGGCCGGGCCAGCCACGCCAGCGGCGCGATGACCTTCCAACTGGCCATCGCGCGCGCCACGCGGGTGAACGTGGACTGCGAGCCGACGCGGCCCGCGGGCAGCCCCGTGGGCATCCTGGGCACCCGCCCGGTGGACGCGGATCCAGGCTCGACGGCGCTGGGGCTGGCCATGGCCACCCAGTCCGACGGCATCTCCTGCAACGCCTCCACGACGTTGCGCGCGGAGCGGCTGGGCAACTTCATGGAGCCGGAGTTCTTCAAGGTGTCGCACCGGCTCGCCAGCGACCAGTTCCGCGTGTGCGCGGCGGGGCGCGCGTCGGGCGGGCGCTGCACCCGGCGCTTCTTCATGCTGCTGGATGACTGGGGCCTGTCCTCCGTGGCGGAGGGCCGTGAGTGCCCGCTCATGATCGACAGCGGGGGCACCTGCGGGAACGTGGACTACTACGGGTGGGCCGAGCGCGTGTACCGCGAGAACGGCGGCGGTGGGAGCGCCGGCGCCGCGCTGATGGCGGGCGTGGGCGCGGTGGGCGGCGTGAACGAGGACCAGTTCTTCATGAGCTTCCGCGGCTCGGAGAGCAACTACGAGCAGAGCATCGGTGGCTCGCACGCGGGCAACCAGACCGTCTGGGAGACCACCCCCTTCGTGGCGGACAACCTCTCCCCCACCTACCGGAACGACGGCCGGCGCAACAAATGGCTGGGAGGCGTGCCGCATTGATGCGCGCCGGGCGCGTGGCGGGAGCGGTGCTCTCGCTGCTGCTGGGGCTGTCCGCCCAGGCGGCTCCCGACGCGGGCGTGCCGGACGCGGGCGTGCAGCAGGCCGCGCCGCGCTTCGCGTGGCCCCGGCTCCAGGTCATCGCCCACGTGGAGTCCAGCGACATCGTGGAGGCGGGTGGCATCCCGGTGGCGCTGCGCGCGGTGCACGTGAAGGAGAACATCCGGGACCTGGTGCAGCGCTTCGCGGACGCGTTCCGCGACGGCGGCCTCTACGTGCCGCCCGGCAAGGAGCAGGCGCAGTACGCGAACAACGCGGCCATGCTCACCGCGTTGGATCCAAAGCGGCGCATCACCTACACCGTGGTGATGATGCCGCAGCCGGATGGCACCACCACGCTGTACCTGGGTGAGGCCAACCACGCGCTGGCGCGTCCACAGGAAGCGGCGGGGGACTTCGCGCCACTGCCGCCGCAAGCGAACGGCGTGCTGCGCGTCAACGCGGAGGGCTCACGCACGCTCACCTTCCAGGTGCCGCTCACGGGCCCGCAGGTGGACGCCTTCTACGACGACGCCCTGGCGAAGGCCGGGTGGAAGCGCGGCGATGAGCCCGGCCTGTACTCGCGGCCCGGCGCGGAGCTGCGGCTCACGCACCAGCCCTCCAAGGAGGGTCAGCGCGACGTGGTGCTCATCCACCAGCAGCGCGCGCGCTGATCAGGCGCGCAGCTTCTCGCGCAGCACCTTGGCGCGGCCCTGCATGTCGGGGTCCAGGCCGGTGAGCTCGATGGACTTCAGCCGCTGGTCCAGGCTCTTGGGCAGCTTCTTCTGGAGCGTGCCCGCCTCCTGGAGCGACTCCAGCTTCGCCAGCGCCTTGTCCACGATGCGCTCGCGCGGGTGGTCCAGGAGGCTGTCGAGGAAGTACGCGTCCTCGGGCAGGTCCGGATACTTCTCCAGGTAGTCCACCACGCCCTTCACCCAGTCCGCGCGCGTCTCCGACTCCTGCACCTTGCGCAGGGCGTCCTTCTGGGCCTTGCGCTTGCCTTCGGGGTCGAACGTCTTCGCGAGCCCTTCCGGCAGCTCGCCGCCGGTGAAGAGGGCGTCCGCGGCCGTCTTGTATTTCTGGTAGCTGGCGCTGCGCTCCAGCTTCTGCTGCGCCGGGTCGTCCTGGCGCGAGTGGTACTTGCTCTTGCCGCGCTGCGCGTCCAGCTCGCGGTAGGACTTGTTGCGCTTGCCGGTGAAGCCACCACCGTCGTTGTCGTCTCGGGCCATCTTCATCTCCCCTTGCGGGCGCGCCACAGCGCGACCAGTCCCCGCCGGACGAGGGTGCGCACCTGCGCCAGCTCCTCGGGGGCGAGGGGGTGCTCCTCGTCCTGCTCCGCCTCGAACAGCGCTTCCGTCACGTACTCCTGGAGGGCATCCGGCGCGGGCGGCGCATCCGGCTCCCTGTCCAGGGCCCTGGCATCCACGGCCGAGAGCCCCGGCGGCCAGCCCAGCTCCAGCATGGAGTGCAGCTCGAAGAGCAGGTGGCGGGCGACCCCATAACCTTCGTCCGTGAGGCCAGCGGCGTCAAGCGCACCCAGCAGGCTGTCCTGCCGGTTCTCGTAGGCATGCATCAGCCGCGTGCGCGCCTTGTCGTCGTCCTCCAGGTAACGCCAGGCGGCCTCCACGAATTCGCTGGAGGGGTCGTCCGGATGGAAGGGCGTGGGTGGCTGCAGCCGCTCCTTCTTCGGGCGCGGCGGGCGGGGGCCGTCCTCCGGCCGCACCGTCTTTCCCTCCAGCACCACGTCCCAGAGCCCCAGCAGGTTCTGGTACAGGCGGCGCGCCAGCTCCGGGTCCGGGAAGCGGGGCTCCCCGTCGAAGAGGGTGGGAATCACCTGGCCGGCATCGGCGCCTTCCGCGCGCGCCTCCTGCATGCGCTCGAGCACGTCGGCGGTGTCGCAGGGACTGCCAGCCAGCTCCAGCAGTCCGTCGAGCGTCTGTGCACCCTCGAACTGGCGGATGAAGTCGGGGGCTCGGTTCTTGGAACGGCTCATCGTGGAATGGACGGTAGGCACAAGGCGGGCATCCACGCACGGGGCAATCACACCGGAGCGGGCGTCGCTTCCGTTTCGGGCGCGGCGCCCCTACTCTGCGGCAGTCATGGCCGTGGAAACTTCGTCCGACCCCTTGAAGTCCGCGATGCAGGAACTCTACCGCGCTCGCGCGGTGGAAGGACCGCTGGGGGAGAACGGCCTGCGCACCGTCTGGCACCTGTCTCCCCAGGGCGCGGAGCTGATGTCCCTGGTGGACGAGGACGGCCGGGTGCGCCGCCAGGAGCTGACGCTCTTGGATGAACACTGCATCTGGGCCAGCGGACAGGGCGTGCGCACGGGCCGGGTGGAAGCCGGCGAGGCGCGGCCCGTGTCCACGGAGGTGCGCGCGGACCCGGAGCTGGTGCCGCAGCGGCTGGTGCGCGCCGCGCAGGCGCTCGCCACCTACGAGGGCCAGGACCGTTACATCCTGCACATGCAGCGCGTGCTGGCGCTCGCTCGCGAGGGGCTGGAGATGTCCAGCGTCACGTCGCCAGAGCACCTGGCGGACCCGTCAGGCCGCAACCCCGGCACGCGGGACACCGTCGCCACCCGGACCGTGACCTTCACGCCGGTGGCGCCGCCTCCGCGCGAAGCCGCTCCCGCCGCCGTCGCTTCAGCGCCCGCGCCGCGGGTGGCCCCGGAGCCGGAGCCGCTGGTGCTGCGGCACGGTCAGCCGCTGCCCAACGAGGTCCTGCCCCCGGTGGTGCGCAAGTCGGAGGGGCTGGTGATGGTGGCCGTCTTCGGCTTCGCCGTCGTGGTGGGGCTCGTCATGCTGTACGTGCTGACGCGGGGAAGCTGAGCCGCACGGGCGAGCGCTCGCCCATCAGGTGTGTCACGTCCGCGTCGGTGGGAACGGGGCCGGACGTCCTGCGGCCGGTGGTGACGCGCTCCGGGCCCAGCGTGGTGTGCAGCGGGTGCGCGTCCAGCACCAGCAGCACGGCCACCGCGGCGGTGAGCACCAGGCCGCCCACCCAATCCAGCGCGCGGGTCCGCCGGGCCTCCGCCGCGCGGTACGTCATCAGCCAGGCGCAGCCCAGCACCAGCAGGCAGGAGAAGCAGCTCCAGCGCACCGTGCGCAGCCGCGCCGCCTGCGCCATGCCCTCCGCCATCAGGTCCGGGCGGAGCGCGCCGGGAGCCCGAGACAGCCGGGACAGCAGCGTGAAGAGGTGGTGCGCCTCCAGCGTGCCCACCACCGCCATGCCCGCCAGCGCCGCGGACACCAGGCTGCCCAGCAGCAGGCTGCGGCGCGTGTTGTCGTGGACCACGCGCGCCGTGTTGTAGCGCGCCATGCCCAGCGCCACCGACAGCGCGCCCAGCAGCACCGCGCTCGTCCAGGCCCCCAGCAGCCGGGGGGCCATCGCCTTGCCCAGCCCCGCCGTCAACGCGATGCCCGCGTCCGTGGCGGACACCATCGGCAGTGCCACCTGCATCCGCTCCAGCGCCACCTCCGTGCCCAGCAGCCCCAGCGTCCACGGCACCGTCGCCATGCCCACCATCACCGCCAGCGGCACCGTGCGGCCCATCAGCGTGGAGCCCGTCGCCAGCATGAGCAGGGGCACCTCCACCACCAGCGTCAGCACCAGCAGCGCCGCGAAGGGCCCCGCGGAGCTCACCACGCTCATCAGGCCGGCGGGACTGCCCAGGAGCACCGGCAGCGTGCTCCCCAGCACGCACACCGTGGTGGGGACGGCCAACGCCACGACGAACGGCCCGGGCGCGACGTGAGGTCTGACTGGAACAAGCATTTCCAGTGAGAATAGGGGGTCTGTGATTCCTTGTAATTCAGACGGGGGGACGGCCCACGAGCCAGTACACGACAGAGCAGACGGCGCCGGCCACGGGAGCCAGCACGATGCTCCAGAGAAGTGTCTGGCCGCAGTCCGCGCCTTCGCAGCCGATGCGCCCGTAGGCGAGCACGCCACCGGTGAGCATGGGCAGGTGCATGCCCGCGATGAACAGGCCCAGGCCGCGCAGCACGAGCCCCCGGTACCAGGGCCGCGTCCACAGCCGGAAGACGAGCGGGACGAGCACCAGCGTGCCGGTGAACGCGGCGGCCAGCGCGAAGTGCCGGGCGGCCACCGCGACGCACGCGCCCGCGGCCAGCAGCAGGGCGGGCACCAGCAGGAGCGCGTTGAGCGACAGCGGCTCTCGTTCGCGGGGCGGCGTCTGGGGCATGGGCCAGGGCGGAAGGCTCGCAGGGCGTGCCCGGTCGCGCAAGGTCAGCGATGGCGTGGAGCGAATGGGCACGGGACCCATGAACACCTCTTCGGAAGCGAAGGCCATGGCCCCGCGGGGCGGCGTTCAGGCGGCGACGGCGCCTTCGCCCAACAGGCGCGCATAGCGGCCCCGCAGCGCGAGCAGCTGCTCGTGCGTGCCGGCCTCCACCACCTGTCCGCCCTCCACCACGGCGATGAGGTCCGCGTCGCGCACGGTGCTGAGCCGGTGCGCGATGACCAGCACCGTGCGGCCCTTCATCAGCGCCTGGAGCCCCGCGCCCACCGCAGCCTCGCTGGTGGCGTCCAGGGCGCTCGTGGGCTCATCCAGCAGCAGCAGTGACGGGCGGCGCAGGAACGCGCGCGCCAGTGCCAGCCGCTGCCGTTGTCCGCCGGACAGGCGGCTGCCCCGCTCGCCCACGGGCTCATCCAGGCCGCCGGGCAGCGCCCGCACGAAGTCCTCCGCGTGCGCCAGCCGCAGCGCTTCCCACAGCGCGTCGTCCGTCGCGTCCGGCTGGCCCAGGCGCAGGTTGTGGCGCACGGTGCCGGAGAAGAGCACCGGCTCCTGCGGCACCCACGCCATCTGCGCGCGCACGCTGGACGCCTTGAGCGAGGACAGCGGCACGCCGTCCCACTTCACTTCACCGCCGCTCGGCGGCAGGAAGCCCAGCAGCACGGAGAACAACGTCGTCTTGCCCGCGCCGGACGGGCCCACCAGCGCCACGCGCGCGCTGGCGGGAATCGTCAGGTCCACGCCCTTCAGGGCCTCGCGTCCGTCCGAGTAGGTGGCGCGCACGCCGGACAGCTCCAGGGCGCGCGACAGGGGAGGGGCCTCCGCGCCCACGTCCGGTGGCACCGGCGAGTCCGCGAGGGAGAACAGGCGCTCCGCCGCCGCCAGCCCGGTGAGCACCTGGGACAGCGTGCCGCTCAGTGACTTCACCGGCTGGTAGAGCAGCAGCGCCGCCGCCATGAAGGACAGGAGCCGCCCGGCCAGCGTCGGGTCCATGGACACCGCGCGAGCGCCCCACGCCACCGCCACCGCCACGCCGACGATGCCCAACAGCTCCACCGTGGGGCTGAAGGCGCCGCGGATGAAGAGCGAGCGGCGCATCTCCGTGAGGTACGCCTCCGCCTCCGCGTCGAAGGACTCCAGCGCGCGGGGTACCGTGCCGTAGGCCTGCACCACGGGGAGGTTCTGCAGCTGCTCGGCGGTGATGGCGCTGAGCGCGCCCAGGTTGGCCTGCGAGCGGGTGGCCACCTTCTTGAGCGACCGCGCGAAGCGGCTCACCGGCACCACCGTCACGGGCACGACGACGAACGTGAAGAGAAAGAGTTTCGCGTCGATGAGGAAGCAGGTCGCCAGCAGTGCGCAAATCTGGAGCCCATCCCTTACGTACGATGACAGCGCCTGGGTGACGGAGAACTCCACCAGGGGTACGTCCGAGGTGAACCGGGAGACAAGTTCGCCAGAGTGGCGCTGCTCGAAGAAAGCCGGAGGCTGGGCGAGCAGGCGGCCATAGAGGAAGCCCCTCAGGTCGGCCATCACCCGCTGGCCCAACCGCTGCATCAGGCCCCCCTGAAGGAACTGGGCGGTGGCCTTCACCAGCGCCACCGCGACGACCAGCAGGGGCAGCCGGGACAGCAGGGCCTCCGGCGCCAGGGTCATCCCCGCGACGGTGACGGGGGCGCCGGTGAGGACGGCGCGCAGCAGGGGCCCGACGATCCACGCGTACGCGGCGGTAGCGGCCGCGGCGGTGAGCGAGGCGAGCGTGCCCGCGAGAAGCAACCGGCGGTACGGGCTCAGGTAGCCCAGGAGCCGGCGATAGACGTGCGCGGAGGGACGGGGGGCCACGGAGGGGGCGCACTCTGTCACCGAGGCGACGGTGTCGTCCAAGTGAAAGGGAAGTGGGAAGCGCGCGTGCATGGCCGCCCGCCCCACGGCCGGTCAGGGAGCGCTCGCGCCCGCCTGCGTTGCCGCATCCCACACACGCGGACAGCTTGAGATGCGCCATGGAAACCAACACTGAGAAAGAAGTCCTGTTCAATCCCGGCTGCGAGTCGGTCGTGGATGACGAAGATCGCCGCCGTCTGCTCTGGCTGATGGCCGAGTACTTCCGGACCATTGGTTACTCGGACATCAAGGCCCGGCTCCCTGGCTTCATGCCGCCGCCCGTGCTCTCCGGAACCATCGAGGACCACCGGCCGGACTTCACCTGTCGCCAGTCCGACTCCGCCCGCACGCCCATCATCCTGGAGATCGTCACCCCGGGCATGGTGGATGATCCGACCGCGGAGAACCGCTGGAGCCTGCTGGCGAGCGCCGCGAAGCTCTACAACGCGGAGCTGCACTTCGTGGTCCCCAAGTGGTCCATGAACGGCCCCGTGGACCCGGCCCTCAAGCGCCGGCTCGCCCGCATGGAGCTGACGGTCAACCGTGTCTGGACCGTGTAGCGGCAGACCCCCTGCGTCACACAGGGTTGGACCCCGGCCTGGATTGCTGGCGTGTTTCGCTGCGTTATAGTGACTCCGATTCTCTACGCAGCTTGAAAACGCCAGCAAATTCCAGGGGTTCGATTCAATGGCAGGGGCCGCAGGGCAGAAGCGCGACTACTACGAAGTCCTCGGCGTCCAGAAGAGCGTTACGGCGCAGGACCTGAAAAGCGCGTTCCGGAAGGTCGCGTTGCAGTACCACCCGGACCGCAACCCCGGGAACCACGAGGCCGAGGAGAAGTTCAAGGAAGCCTCGGAGGCCTACGAGGTCCTGAGCGATCCAGACAGGCGCACGAAGTACGACCGTTTCGGACACGCGGGCAATCCCTTCGGGGACGCGGGCGGCGGCTTCCAGGGCGTCAACATCAACGACATCTTCGGAGAGATTTTCGGCGACATCTTCGGGGGTGGCGGCGGGCGTGGCCGGCAGCGTCAGAGCCGGGGCGCGGACCTGCGCTACAACCTGGAGATCAGCTTCGAGGAGGCGGCGTTCGGCTGCCGCCCGAAGGTGACCATCCCCCGTCCGAAGAAGTGCGAGACCTGCTCCGGCTCCGGCAGCAAGAGCGGCGCGGCGCCCCGGCAGTGCGCGGCGTGCGGCGGCAGCGGGGAGCTGCGCTACTCGCAGGGCTTCTTCGCGGTGTCGCGGCCGTGCGGTGACTGCGGCGGTTCCGGCGCCACCATTCCGGATCCGTGCGCCAAGTGCCGGGGCTCTGGGAAGACGCCGTCGGAAGAGGTCATCGAGGTCGCCATCCCGGGCGGCGTGGACAACGGCACGCGCGTGCGTTTGTCCGGCATGGGCGAGCCGGGAGACCGGGGCGCGCCCCCGGGTGACCTGTACGTGACGGTCATCGTGCGCGAGCACCCGCTGTTCCAGCGCGAGGAGTACGAGGTCTTCTGCGAGGTGCCGGTGTCCTTCACGCAGGCGGCGCTGGGCGCGAAGATCGACGTGCCCACGCTGGACGGCAAGGTGAAGATGACCATTCCGCAGGGGACCCAGTCCGGCAAGGTGTTCCGCCTGAAGGGCAAGGGCATCCCGCACCTGCACAGCCAGCAGCGCGGGGATCAGCACGTGCGCGTCATCATCGAAACGCCCACGGAGCTGTCCTCCAAGCAGCGCGAGCTGCTGGAGCGCTTCGCGGAGGTGTCCGGCGAGGAGACCCATCCCCAGTCGAAGACCTTCTTCGACAAGGTGAAGGAACTCTTCGGCTGATTCACCTGCGACGTTTCCCTTCTCCCGTGGAGGAGAAGGGAAGCGTCGTTCATGGCGACGGAGGCTGGCTTGTCAGCCAGAACCAGTCGCCATTGCTTCGAAGCGCCCCCTCTATGAAGTTCGCGAAGGTGCTGGCGATCTCCGGGCAATATTCGGGATCGGGAAACATCTCGCGATAGCCATCGCGAAGTGGATATCGGCCAGCTCGTGCGGAACCGACATCCAGGATGATGCAGTTGCCGTCCTTGACCGCGCAGATGGACCACCAGTCAGCGGGTCCTCTGTCGTCGGTGTCCTTCCCGCGGATCGCGACGCGCGCGCGGACGATTTGCGCGAGCGGATGGAATCGAAACGGGGGATCGATGTGGTCGAAGAGATCCGCGCCGTCGCAGTGCAGGTAGAACGCACGCAGGTCCGGATCCAACCTCCAACCCACCCGCTGCTCGAAGGCTTCGATCTGCTCGGCCGTAGCGGGCGGATTCGGAAAATGCCGCTGGGAAATCTCCAGCAGCATCGCGTTCATCGGGTCTGGCTCATTCGCCATAGGGATAATCGACTCCCACGCCATTCCACGGCGGCGCTCCGGCATAGCACTGGCCATAGGAGTCCGTGACGTACTGGTGGAGGTCCTGGGGCAGCGGAATCACGTTGTCCCAGTCGACAGGGTTGCCACCATGACCCAGGTCGAAGACGTGGTGCCCCTGCCAGGGTGTACCGCCCGCGTCGCTCGGCCAGGCCCCCATGCGCTTCGCCCACTCACGACGGAAGGTGTCGCGGATGTTGTTCCAGCGACTGCGGCTCGCTCGTGTCATGGCCGGTGCAACGGGGGTGTAGTTGCAGCAGCAGTGCGTCACGCCGTATCGGCTGCCCGCGTGGACAACAGGCCCTTCGAAGTCCATCTTGATGTCAGCCAGCCAGATGCACCCCATGAGCACATTGCCCGTCGCCGCGCACTTGCTCTCGCAGGAGCGCATGAACGTGGGTCTGCATTGCCATGGGCCATAGTGGATGACCGTGCGGAAATGGCCCCCTCCGGGAACGGCTACCTGGGGGCCCACCCACTTCCGACCAGGGCCCACCAATGAGGGGGTGATCGAGCCGCAAGCCGTGGAGGCAAGCACCAGGGCCACCATGGCGAGGATGCTCCATCGCGGGGACCTGGAAGAGTGGGGTTCCACGGCCACGATGTTAGATCGTCCGCGACCTGCGACGTGATGTGTCCATGGTCGCCCGCCGGGCGTGCGGCCGGGGCCACGCGGTGGCGTGGCTCCGGGGCCGCACGGAGTGGGGAGGGCAGGGGTTTCCCCTCGGTGACGCACGCGGGCATGCGCGGTGCATTGAAGCGGACGTTCCAGGGGAATCTTCCCCCCGCTCAAGTGTCGACGGAGCCGCACCCGCGCTGCTATGCACCTCGCCATGGAAGTCCTCTCCGCATCGCGCCGCGCGCTTGTCGCCGCGCTGGCCCTGACGTTGACCGCCTGCCCCAAGACGCCTTCCCGCACTGACAGCCGGGACGACACCTCCGGGGGCGACTCCACCCAGCCCGATCGCCCGCGCGTGGAGGTGAAGCAGGACGCCACCGCGAACGCCGCGCTCGCGCAGGCCCGCACCCAGGCGCAGTCGAACCCGGACAAGAAGCAGGCCGCGGAGGCCTACCTGTCCGTGCGCAAGGCGTACCCCGCCACCACCGCCGGCCAGGACGCGCTCTACAACGCGGGCGTCCTCTACTTCGAGGCGAGGGACTACGCGAACGCGCGCAAGAGCTTCAACGAGCTGCTCTTCGAGAACCCCCTCTACGCCCAGGCCGATGACGCCAAGCACAAGCTGGCCGTCTCCGCCATGGAGGTGGGCGCCTACCGCGACGCGTACCAGACGCTCACCAGCCTGGCGGAGCGCGCGGAGGGCGCGGAGAAGGAGCAGCTGCTGAGGGAGGCCGCGCGCGCGGCGGAAGGCGCGGGCCTGTACACGCAGGCGCTGTCCTCCGCGGTGAAGGAAGCGGGCGACGCCCGGACGGATGAGGAGAAGGCCGCCGCGGTGAAGAAGGTGGAGCAGCTGGTGGAGGGCCGCGCCAGCTTCCTCGACATCGCCCGCGTGCAGGAGGGGCTGTCCCCGTCCAACCCCGCGTGGCCGGTGCTCCAGTTCAAGCTGGCGCGCATCTACTACCACCTGCGTGACTGGTCCCGCCTGGAGGAGACGCTCCAGACGTTCCTGCGAGATGCGCCCAACAGCACCTTCGCGCCGCAGGCCAAGGAGCTGCTCGCGCGCGCCACCCGCCGCGTGGAGGTGCGTCCGCGCACCGTGGCGGTGCTGCTGCCCATGTCGGGCCGCTACCAGCCCATCGGCGAGGCGGTGCTGCGCGGCGTGAAGCTGGGCCTGCAGGGCAGCGACATCGAGCTGGTGGTGAAGGACACGCAGGGCGACGTCAACAAGACGGGCACGGCGATGGAGCAGCTCGCGTTCGACGACGGCGCCATCGCGGCCCTGGGCCCGCTGCTGGTGGACGACACCAAGCGCGCGGCGCTGCTGGCGGAGGAGCTCCAGGTGCCGCTGCTGACGCTGAGCCGTCAGGAGGGCATCACGGACATTGGCCCGTACGTCTTCCGGAACATGCTGACGAACTCCGCGCAGGCGCGCGCCATCGCGGACTACGCGATGAACGTGAAGGGCTACAAGCGCTTCGCGGTGCTCTACCCGAACATCCCCTACGGTGTGGAGCTGGCCAACGAGTTCTGGGACGACGTGGTGTCACGCGGCGGCGTGATGCGCGGCGCGGAGTCGTACTCGTACGACCAGACCACGTTCACCGGTGAAGCGAAGCGCCTGGTGGGCCGCTACTACCTGGAGGACCGCGGCGACTACGCGGAGGCCGTGCGCGACGTGCAGGGCGAGAAGATCACGGACGCGTACCGCCGCCGCAAGGCCATGGAGAAGGCACGCAGCGGCGTGGAGCCCATCATCGACTTCGAGGGCCTCTTCATCCCGGACGACTGGCGCCGGGTGAGCCTGGTGACGCCCGCGCTCGCGGTGGAGGACATCGTCACCAACGCGTGCGACCCGCGCGACCTGGAGCGCATCCGCAAGACGACGGGCAAGAAGGACCTGAAGACCGTCACGCTCTTCGGCACCAACCAGTGGTCCAGCCCCAAGGGCCGCTCGGGCCTGCCGGAGCTCCTGGAGCGCGGCGGCAAGTTCGTCACCTGCTCGGTGTACGTGGACGGCTTCTTCGTGGACTCGCAGCGGCCGGCCACGCAGAAGTTCGTGAAGAGCTACCGCGACGCGTACCGCGAGACGGGCCGGGACCCGGGCCTGCTGGAGGCCATCGGCTACGACTCGGCGCGCATGGTGCGGCAGGTGCTGGACAAGCAGCGGCCCAACACGCGCGCGGCGATGCGCGAGGCCCTGGCGGGACTGAAGGACTTCGACGGCGCCACCGGCCGCACCTCGTTCAACGACAAGCGTGAAGCGGACAAGCAGCTGTTCCTCTTGTCCGTGGACAACAAGGGCGTGAACGAGATCAACGTGGACAAGGAGAAGGCCGCCGTCCGCGGGTCGGGTTCATGAGACAGCGCACCGGGGGCTTCGTCCTCGCGGGCGTGCTGACGCTCACGGGCTGCGCGCACACCGCCGTGGGCCTGGCGCCGGACACGCTGGGACGGTTGGAGTCCACGTCCGGAGGCTTCCTCTCCGGCACGGTGGAGGGCTTCGACGCGGAACCCACCGTCCTCAACCGCAAGGACTTCATCTGGGCGCTGGACTTCGCGCCGCGCGGCCAGCGCGTGGCGTACACGCGCCTGGGGGACAATGCGTACCACGTCTCCATCTGGGACCTGTCGCCCGCCGCGGCGAAGTCCGGTGACGCCCGCGCGCCGGTGATGCGCGCGGATCCCTCGGTCAACGTCCAGCAGTACGACCTGGAGGGCGTGACGTTCTCGCCGGACGGCTCGCGCGTGGCCACGGTGAGCCGCAGCGGCGCGGTGCAGCTCTTCGACGCGGCGACGGGCTCGCAGGTGGTGGCGCTCGCCACGGAGGAGCCGCTGGTGTCGGTGGCTTTCCACCCGGATGGCAAGTGGCTGGCGGTGGGCAGCGCGCAGGGCCTGGTGTCCCTGCTGTCCGTGCCGGAGCTGTCGTTCGGCGCGGAGGCGCGGCTGCACGTGGGGCCGGTGAGCGCGCTGGCGTTCGCGGCGGACGGGACGCTGTACTCGGGCGGCTGGGACGGGCACGTGCGCGCGTCGGACACGCCGGAGCAGGTGCTGAAGCCGGATGTGGCGCGCACGCACTTCGAGCGGCGCGGCGGCTTCGCTGCGGTGCAGGGCCGCGTGGACAGCGGGCCGCCGGTGGTGCTGGCGCTGGATTCGCGCACGCCGGTGGTGGTGCTCACCACGGCGGCGGCCACGGCGTCCGGTATCGACGTGGCGTTCCTGAAGGACACCGTCACCGTGCCGGGCGCGCTGGGCAACACCGTGGCGCGGCTGTCGCGTGGACGCACGCTGCGCTTCAAGCAGCTGACGCTGCCGGGCGTGGACGTGGCGGTGTGTGACGCGTGCGTGCCGCAGGGCAGCCAGGGCGTGCTGGGCGCGCCCTTCGCCGAGCGCGTGGACACGGTCTTCGACGAGACGACGGCGGAGGCGGTGCTCACGCTCAAGGGCGGCGCTCCGGAAGGGGCGAGCACGGCGATGGCACGGACGCTCACGCCGCGGCTGGACTTCACCTTCCCGGCGCACGTCAACGACGTCACCGTGGACGCGCGGGGAAAGCGGCTGGGCGTGGCCTTCAGCCAGGAGAAGGCGGAGCGCAACCGCACGGTGTACGAGCGCGAGCGCAAGGGCATCCAGGAGCCCCAGGGCCCGTGGAACGCGGGCGCGCTGGTGGATGCGGCCTCCGGTCAGGTGCTGCGCAAGTGGGAGCTGCACCACGGCGTGGTGTCCACCGCTGCCATCGCGCCGGATGGGCGCTCGCTGGCGTCGGGCGGATGGGACCGGCGCGTGTATCTCTTCGCCGAGGGCGCGCCGGAAGCGGCGGGTGAGCTGGAGTTCGGCTGGTCCGTGCGGCGCGTGCGCTTCTCGCCAGAGGGGCATCAACTGGGCGTGGCCGCGTGGACGCCGCAGAAGGCCACCGGCAGCCAGGAGAGCGACCCGGCGGCGGTGGTGGTGGGCGTGCGCTACGCGTCCCCCGCGGTCGAGGCGCGCGCGGCTCAGTAGTTGAGGAACACGGCGCTGCGCGGAACGCCGCGCTGGGCCAACTGGGCCATCACGTCCTGCACCATGTCCGACGGGCCGCACACGAACGCGATGGCGTGTTCCAGCGGCTCCTCGCCCAGGTGGGCCTGCACGTAGCCGGTGAGGCCCTGCCAGCCGCTGGCGCCGGGGCGGCTCACGGTGCACAGCACGCGCACGCCGTCCTCCAGCCACTGCTGCAGTTCGTGCTGGTACGCGAAGCCGCCCGCCGTGCGCGCGCCGAAGTACAGCGTCACCCGGCCATACGCGCCGCGCTCCTGTCGCACGGCGGCGATGACGGGGCGGATGGCGGAGATGCCGGAGCCGCTGGCGAACAGCAGCAGGTCGCGGCCGCGCGCCTTCTCCATGGGGAAGCCGGGGCCCGCCGGACGCGTCACCTCCACGTGCGCGCCCAGCGGCAGGTGCAGGAGCGCGGACGGCAGCGTGCCTTCGTCCTTGAGGAGGAACTCCCACCGCGTGCTGTTGAGGGCGGGCGGCGAGGCGATGGCGAACATGCCCGGCTGCCCACCGGGAAGGCGCAGCTGCACGTACTGTCCCGGATGGGCGTGCGAGCCCACGAGCGGCGTCCCGCCGATGTCGAGCACCCAATCGGTGAGGCCATCCGCCGCGGGGGTGCGGGCGGTGACGGTGGCTGTGTGCCAGTCGCTCATGGGGACTTTCTAACCCGTCCTCCTGGCACGTGCCTGCCCTGCTAGAGTCGTGCCCGTGAAGACCGTGTTCTGGCTGTTCATGTTCCTCGTCGGCCTGGCCGGCGTGGTGATTCCGATCACGTACCTCTACACGGCCAGCAAGCTGCCGCGGCTGGAGAGCGAGTTCGACGTCGAGAGCCAGCTGCGCCATCGCATCGAGGGCGACCGGATGAGTGTCCTGGCCGGCCGGATGGACCAGGGCATCCGGGACCGCTCGGCGGTGACGTTCACGCGGCCGGACTTCTCGCGGATGCCCAAGGACCTGGTGGCGCTCTACATCCGCCAGATTGAGTGCCCCACCTATTTCCAGACGCCGCGCGAGGATGGGCGCGCGTGGGCGTGGCGCCTGTTCGCCGGCGTGACGTTGGGCACGGCGCCTCCAGGGGACGGGGCCTGCGAGCGGCGGCTGGCCATGCGCATCGCGCGGGAGATGGGCATCGAGGGAGACCTGCAGCTGTCCGTGGCCGCGCACAGACTGCACGCCTTCTTCCAGAAGGATCAGCTCGTCGCGTACGACCTGTCCATCATCCGCTTCGAGCGCGGCGTCGTCGGCGTGGAGGACGCGGCCCGCAAGCTCTTCCACCGCGAGCTGGGAGAGCTCCAGTTGTCGGAGCTGGCGGAGCTGCAGCTCGCGCTGCCGCCGTACGGGTATTACGGCGACATCAAGGCGTGCAAGAACGCGGGCCTCATCCGGCAGAACCGCGACATGCTGTTGCAGGACCTGGCGGGCTACGCGCTGGTGAGCGAGGAGCGCGCGCGCAACGCCATCGCGCAGCCGGTGGCGTGCGTGTCGGTGAAGTAGCGGGCGGTCAGCGCCGGACTTCCGCGGGCACCTGCGGAAGCCAGCCCACCTCCAGCGCGCCCCACAGGCCCAGCAGGATGGCCTCCGCGGCGTCGTGGCGCAGCGAGGTGGGGCGGGGCGCGTGGGACCAGTCGATGACCCGCCGCGCGAGTGCGTCAGCGGCGTCCTTGGCCAGCGAGCCGCTGCGCTGCTCCCGTGCGTAGAGCAGCCGGTGCCGCCAGTCCTCCGCGGCCACGCGAAGCACGGGCAGGGCGCGGCGCAGGGCCTCGCGCTCCCAGACATCCGCGATGGGGCCACCGCCCTCCAGCACGAGCCACGCGAGCGGAGACGCGTCCTGGAGCACGGCGGGCACCGCGCGCTTGAGCCGCGCGTGCGTGCCGAGGTTCTGCGAGCGGTACCAATGAAGCCGCCCGTCCGCGCCAAAGCGCGCGAGCCCGCAGCGCAGGCCCAGGTCCACCGCGAGCAGCGCAGGACCCGGGGGCGCGGTCATGGCGTGGGCTACTTGAGGTACTGCTGCTTCCAGCCGCGGAGCTCGCTGAGGATATCCGCGCGGCCCGCCGCGTCGTCCGCGTTCTCCAGCCGCTTGATCTGCTTGTCCAGGTAGTTGAGGGCGGCCTGCTGGGTGAGCCCCTTGTGGACCTTGTTGTCGGCGTACAGGGGGCTGTTCTCGACCTGCTTCACGGTGTCGAGGATCAGGTTCTTCACGGCGGACTCGCTCGAGGACTCCGTGCGCTTGGGCACCGGGACGTCGCGGACGGTCTTCACGGCCACGGCCTTGACGGCGGGCGGCACCGGTTTCGCCGGAGGGGGCTCCTCGACGACAGGCACGGGAGCGGGCCTGTCTCTTATACACCTCTCCGAGCCCACGAG
>NZ_RAWF01000169.1:0-22330 GCF_003612075.1 Corallococcus sp. CA041A | reverse complement strand
CCTGTGGCCACCCCGGGGCCGTCAATCGCCGCTGCTCCGAAGGAAGGATCCGACTTGAAGACCCGCGCTCCCGAAGTTCCTACCCAAGGACGCCCACCCCGTATGCCGAAGAAGGCCATCGCCGCCGTTGAGTGCGCGTCGTTGTCGCTCGTCGCGGCGCTGGCGGCGGGCTGTCCAGGGGCTCAAATCCGGCCCGAGTCCTTCACCTGCCCGGATGGGGCGGAAGAGGCCATGGAGAAGCAGCTCCACTGGAGTTACAGCGATCGCTTCATCGTTCAACTCGACGACAGCCAGAAGCTACATGGAGAAGTTTGGCACACCGCCGGCGCGGAGGTGGTGGGGGTGGTCCCGAAAGGCATCAACGACGACCGTCAAGAGGCGGTCGCCCCACCTGGGACACGCTTCTACGGCAAGGCGTACTACCTCTCCGACAAGATGGGCCGTGCGGAGGGGCCCGCGCTCGTCGTCCGGTATGACCGGGTGAAGCTCCCCGGGCAGGCCGATTATCCGATCTGCTTCGTGGTTGAGACCGAAGCCGGGGAGTTCAAGGACGGCAAGGTGGTGGCACGCAACACGGGTGACGGTCGTGTTGTGCACCGCTGGCCCTGAGTGAGGCCGGAGTGCCATCCAGGGATCCCACCACGCGGGCAGCCCGCCCATGATGGCGGATACCCGGCTCCCGATGAACTGATGAACTGATGAACTTCACGCCCGGGAGAAGACGATGAGCGGCGGCGCTGCATGGCGGGGCAACATCAAGGCACGCCTATACGAGCGCGTCCGTGAGCGCGGCTACGACTCGCTGACCGCCTTTGCCGAAGCACGCCCTACCGCATCACTGGTCGCGTTGGCCGGGGAACTTGGGGCGGACGACGTCGCTGGGGTCCAGGTGTTCAGCGGGTTGGTGGCGGAGGCGGAGCGCAGCAAGCAGCTCACACGACTGCTGCGCGGACACTTCGTGCGCGAACTGTACGCGTGTCTTCCCAACGGCTGGCCGTCCGTGCTGGATGACGACGCTCGGTTGGAGGTTGCCATCGCGCTCGGCAATTGGTTTGCCCACACCCCAGAAACCCACAAGGAGCGCGTTGACCGGGCCGGCGATGCGCTCCTCGCCCATCCGCCACCGCCCGGCTGGCAACCACTCGGTCCCGATGACGAGTTGCTCCGCACGCTCCTTCCTGACGAGGAAGCCTGACCCGCGAGGAAACCTCGCGGGCCATAGGGCGCCACCCGGAACTCAGCCCTGCTCAGCACCGCGCTCCTGCAACGGAAGCCTCGACTCACAATCGTCGACACGGGCTGCTAACGATGACCGCGAAAAATCACCTTCTCCTTGCTGTCCACACACCCACGCTCACGGGTGACGATGGCGGCGCGCTGCTGTTCCCCACTCCGGAACGGACGCCGCGGCCAGAGGTGTTCGCCTCGGTAGACCTGGGGGTAGTCCATGCGCGCTGAGGTCCTGGTGCTGGCCGTGGTGCTGCTGGCCACGGGATGTGCCTCCGCGCCGCATGCGCGGAGCTTGAGCTACACGCCGGGTGGGACGTCCGTGCTCTCCGGTCCGGAGCAACGGCTGCTGCGTCGCCAGGGCTCACGTGACGATGAGACCACGCCAGGCGCTGCTGGAGGCAGGGAGCGGAGCGATGCACTGACGCGTGATGCAGTCCTCGCGAGCATTGCCGAAGTGAAACGCTCATTGGGCGGCGTTGAAGCCGCGCGCTCCAAGCTGGCGGGCCGTCCTCCGCCCCTCGTGGGATGGAGCCTCAACGGCGTCTTCACCCGCTACCTCGACCATGGCTCCAATCAGGTGAAGTGGATGCAGGGGGCGCTCGGGAGCGCCACCGCGCTGACACGCGTGGCTTCGGACGTGGGGGATGCGAACATGGAGCAGGGCCTGCTGCGCATGACGGGACCGAAGCTCCAGGCGGCCCTGTTCGGGACCCTGTTGATGGCCACCTGGGTGGACTTCCTCCACCTCACGGACGCGGTGCTCCGGAACTGTCCGACGTGCAGCGTCGAGAAGCTCTTCGTCGACCTGCATCGCGTGCAGGAGTTGATGGAGCCCGCGCTGGCGGACCTCGCCTCCCAGGACCCCGAGCGGGTAGAGGCGGCGGCGGTCGCGATGCCCGAGTTGATGGGGAGGCTGACCCGTGAATTCGACTCAATCCAACGGGAGACTCGCGCGAGCATGAAGCTTGGTGGGCAGGTCCTCGCGGCCGTGCGGGCGGTCGAGATGGTCGCCATGATTTCCACGCTGAAGGTGTCGCTGCCACGGCTGCCTCCCTCGGCGCCCGCATCGCTGGGGGCGGGCTTCGTGATGAGCTCAGGAGGAGTCATGACGGGCTCGCGGCTGGTGGTCTCCGCGGAGTGGGTGGAGATGATGCGAAGGCTGGTGCGGGCAGGCGTCATCTCCGTTCCCGCCGTCAGCTCCGCCGTCCTCATCCACGGCGGACAGGTGCTGATGGCGCAGGCGCCCAACGACCTGCCCAAGGGCGTACGTGACGCGCTGGGGGACAGCCCCGAGGTGCGCGGCATGCGCGAAACCGGCAGAGCGGGGGCGGGCATATCCGATGCACCGAAGCACCACGTCCTGCCTCAAGAGCACCGTGAATGGTTCGAACGACGCGGCTTCAAGGGCGACATGGACATCGACCAGTTCTGCGTCCGGATGGAGCGCGCCCATCACGAGGCGATTCATGGTGGGGGAAACTGGAAGCTGGGGCGCATGTGGCCCGGTGAGTGGAACCGGATGATCATGGATGCGCTACTCCAGGCTGAGACGAGAGCCGGCCGGATGTTGACGCGGGATGGGATCTTGAAAGAGGTCGCGAGGCATATGCGGGACTATCGAGTCCCCATGAACTTCACTCCTGGGAGAGGACGATGAGTGGTGGAGAGGCTTGGCGGGGCGACATCAAGGCCCGCCTGTACGAGCGGGTTCGTGAGCGGGGCTTCGGCTCACTCATTGCCTTTGCTGAAGCACGCCCTGCTGTTCCGCTGTACGTCCTGGCCGACGAGTTGGGCAACGACGTTGCTGCCGTGCAGATTCTAAGCGGCTTGATGTACGAGGCGGAGCAGCGCAAGCAGGTCACGCGCTTGGTTCGTGACGTCCTCGTGCGCGAGTTGGCCGAGAGGTTCCCGAATGGCTGGCCGGACGTGCTGGACGATGCAACCCGTGGAGAGGTTGCGATGGGGCTCGGGTCGTGGTTCGCCTACACCCCAGTAACCCACAGGGTGCGGGTTGACCGGGCAGGGGATGCACTTCTCGCCAATCCGCCGCCCGCTGGCTGGCAACCGCTCGGTCCCGACGACGAGTTACTCCGCACGCTCCTACCTGACGACGAAGCCTGACCCGCGAAGTGACTTCGCGGGCCAGGGGGCGCCACCCAGAGCTCAGCCCTGCTTCAACGCCGCGCCAATCGCATTCCCGAACGGCGCCGTGGGCCGGCCAATCAACCGGCTCAGCGTGCGGCCCGTGTCGTTCAGCTCCCCGCGCGACAAGCCCGCGTCCGCGTCCGCCAGCGTGTCAGCGAAGGGCTTGGGCACGCCCACCCCCTGGAGCGCCGCGGAGAACTCCGCCACCGGCAGGTCCACGTACTTCACCGGCTTGCCCGACTGGCGCGACAGCTCCGCCACGTACTCCGGCAGGCTGAAGCTCGCGTCACCCGCCAGCTCGTACACCTGGTTCTCGTGGCCCGTGCCCGTCAGCACCGCCACCGCCGCGTCCGCGTACTCCTCACGCGTCGCCGTGGCCACCCGGCCCTCCTTCGCGCTGCCCTGCACCACGCCGTACTGGAGCGCCGGCCCCACGTGCTCCGTGTAGTTCTCCACGTACCAGCCGTTGCGCAGGAACACGTACGGGATGCCTGACGCGCGGATGGCCTCCTCCGTCGCCTTGTGCTCCCCCGCCAGCGACAGGCCGCTCTTGTCCGCGAACAGGATGCTCGTGTAGGCCAGCAGCTTCACGCCCGCCTTCTTCGCCGCCTCAATCACCGCCGAGTGCTGCGGGAAGCGCTTCCCCACCTCGTTCGCGGAGATGAGCAGCACCGTGTCCCCCTTCCCGAACGCCCCGTTCAGCGTCTCCGGGCGGTCATAGTCCACCTTGCGCACCTGCACGCCGCGCGCGTCCCAGGCCTTCGCCTTGTCCGGATTGCGCACCGCCACCGCCACCTGGTCCGCCGGCACCTTCTTCAGCAACCCCTCGACCACGAACTGGCCCAGCTTCCCCGAGGCTCCCGTGACAACGAACATGGCTCCGCCCTTTCCTTGCTCGCGCTCCAGGCGCGAAATCGAACTGGGCTTACCGTAACGGGGGCACTCACTTTTCGTAAGTACGCACCTCATGGTAAGTGTCACACCATGAAGGCAAGCAAGGGCAGTCCATTGCTGGAGAAGGTGAAGCAGCGCGGGGACCTGTACGCGGCGGCGTGTCCTTCGCGCGGCGTCCTGGAGCACGTCACCAGCCAGTGGGGCGTGCTGGTGCTCGTCGCGCTCAAGGAGGATGGCACCCACCGCTTCAGCGAGCTGCGCCGCAAGGTGGGCGGGGTCAGCGAGAAGATGCTCGCCCAGACACTCCAGGCCCTGGAGCAGGATGGCTTCGTGCACCGGGAAGCCCACCCCGTGATTCCTCCCCACGTGGACTACAGCCTCACGCCCCTGGGTGAGGAAGTGGCCGTCCACGTGGAGGCGCTGACCTCCTGGATTGAAGACAACCTCCCCCGGGTGATGAGCGCCCGCACCAAGGCGCCGCCCCGCAAGAAGGCCTCCTGAGCGGCCCCGAGCCTGCTTGCCCGGATGCTCTCCAGCGGGACGAACGGGAGCGAAGGGGACAGGCCCGCGTTAAGACTGCTCCCGTGCCCGCTGACACCCCGCTCAAGGTCCGCATTCTCGATGCCATCCGCGATGTCCCGGCCGCCCAATGGGATGCCCTGGTCGCCGACGGCGCGCCCCCCTTCGTGCGCCACGCGTGGCTGTCCGCCATGGAGGAGAGCGGCAGCGCCACCGAGGACACCGGCTGGGCCCCGCACCACCTGACGCTGTGGCGGGGCAAGAAGCTGGTCGCCGCCGCGCCCGCCTACCTCAAGTTCCACAGCATGGGCGAGTACATCTACGACTTCGGCTGGGCCAACGCCGCCGCCCAGCTGGGCGTGGAGTACTACCCGAAGCTGCTCGTGGGCGGCCCCCTGTCCCCCGCCACCGTGCCGCGCTTCCTCACCGCCCCCGGAGAAGACGCCGCGCTCTTGCGCCGCGCGCTCCTCCAGGCCGCCGTGGAGACCGCCCAGGCGCAGGACTGCTCCGGCGTCCACGTGCTCTATCCCACGGATGAAGAGGCGGACTTCCTGGAGGAGGCGGGGCTCGCGCGCCGCATCACGCTCCAGTTCCATTGGAAGAACCCGGGATACCAGCGCTACGACGACTACCTGGCCCGCTTCGACTCCAAGCGCCGCAACCAGCTCAAGCGCGAGCGCGCCGCCGCGGCCACCCAGGGCATCCAGCTGCGCACCGTGCGCGGCGCGGACCTGACACCGGAGCACGCCCAGCGCGCGTACACCTTCTACACGTCCACCTGCGAGCGCCACGCCTGGGGCCAGGTGCAGCTCACCCCGGGCTTCTTCGAGCGCGTCTTCCGTGACCTGCCCGACACCGTGGAGATGGTGGAGGCGGTGAAGGACGGGCAGGTCATCGCCGGGGCCTTCAACCTGGCCACGCCGGAGCGGCTCTACGGCCGCTATTGGGGCTGCACGGAAGAGCACCCCTTCCTGCACTTCAACGTCTGCCTGTATCAGTCCGTGGACGACTGCATCCGTTCGGGCCGCAAGGTGTTCGAACCCGGCGCGGGCGGCGAACACAAGGTGACTCGCGGCTTCGAGCCCACCGCCGTACACAGCGCCCACCTGATTTTCGACAAGCGCCTGGACAAGGCCGTGCGGAGCTTCCTGCGCATGGAGCACATGCGGCTGGCACCCGCCGTGGAGGAGGCGGAGCGCATCTGCGGCCTCAAGCCGTGGGCCGGCTCCGGCGTCGGCGGGGCCCCCGGGTCCACCGGTACCTGAAAAACCTGAACGTCTGTCCGCCAGCCCACCGGCCAGTGGGCATCCGCGCTCGGTTCAAGTTGTGAAATCGGGGTGAACCTCTAGAGTCCGCCCCCATGAAAGTCCCGGAGACAGAGGAAGACTTCATCCAGTGGTACGAAGACTGCTGGGCGGACCGCGACGAGGTGGAGTACCCGAAGCTGTTCGGCGCCATCCGAGAGGAGGTGGACCTCCTGGAGGGCACCGGCGTGCTGGAGGGGTGGCTGGAGAGCGAGCTGGCCCAGGGCACGGAGATGGATCCGAACTGGCTGCCCATGGGCGTGCGCGTGGCGCCTCCCAGTCCAGAGCACCCGTACTGGACCTACGTCACGAGCGGCCTGTCCAACCCCTTCACGGTGGCCCCCGGCGAGGACCTGGCGGACGACGCCCGCAGCGGCCTGGGCTACGAGATGGTCATCCACACGCCCGAGGAGGAGCGCTGGCCGGTGCTGCGCCTCCTGGACATGATGGCCTACAACCTCGTGTGCGCGCGGCTGTTCGCCATGGGCCACCGCTACCCGGTGGACGGCACTCTCACCGGCAGTGAGACGAAGCTCGCCGGCTTCGTGTTCGTGAAGGACGCCAACCGCCCCAGCCACTTCACCCTGCCCAGCGGCCAGGTGGAGCTGCTCACGCTGGTGGGCGTGACGAAGAACGAGATGGCCTTCGCGCGCTCCAACGGCATGGACAGCCTGCTGAAGCGGCTGGCCGACCCCGCGAACCCGAGCACCGCGTTCATCACGCGCCCGGAGCGCGACGAGGCGAAGCTGTAGCTCCCCCACCCTCGCCGCCGCCGCGCTGACCGGCGCGCGGCGGCGAGGACTCCACCAGCGAGTGCAGGAGGCCCGGCTCGAAGGGCTTCTCGATGCGCGGCAGCGGCACGGCCTGGAGGAAGGCGCGGGCGCGCTCCGTGAAGCTGCCGCCCGTCATGAACACGAAGCGCGACAGGAGCTCCGGCCGGCGCCGCGACAGCTCCGCGTGCACGTCCATGCCGGTGAGGTCCGCCATCATCAGGTCGCAGAAGACGCGGTCGAAGGCGTCGTCCTGCTCCAGCAGCGCCAGCGCCTCCCGGCCGCTGTGCGCCACCACCACGTCATGCTGCCGGCCGAGGATGCGCCGGAGCACCGAGGTGAGCTGAGGCTCGTCGTCCACCACCAGCACGCGCTTGCGCGAGGGCCCGTCGTCCGCGCGCACCGCGGGGACGCCCGGGTGGACGATGGGCTCCGAGACGGGCAGCCGCACCTGGAAGGTGCTGCCCATGCCGGGGATGCTGGTGGCCGTCAGCTCACCGTGCATGCTGCGCACGAGCCCCAGGCAGATGGACAGCCCCAGGCCGCTGCCCTCCCCCACGGGCCGCGTGGTGAAGAACGGCTCGAAGGCGCGATGGAGGACCTCCGGCGTCATGCCCAGGCCGGTGTCGGACACCTCCGCCAGCACCCACGCGCCCTCGCGGCGGGTGGTGAGCGTCACGCGGTGCCTTTCGAAGGCGCCGGCGGGGATGGCGTGCGCGGCGTTGATGAGCAGGTGGAGGAACACCTGCCCCAGGCGCGCCTCGTGCGCCAGCGCGGGCGGCACCTGGCCGAAGTGGCGCTCCACCTGGGCGCGGCTGCGCAGGTGGGTCATGGCCATGGAGATGCCGAACTCCAGCGACGCGTGCACGTCCACCGGCCCCAGGCGCAGCTCGTCCGCGCGGGCGAAGGTCTGCAGGTCGCGCACGATGACGCGGATCCGCTCCGCGCCCTCCTTCGCCTCGCGCAGCGCCTCCAGCGCCTCGCCCAACACGTCCTGGAGCCCCGGACGGCGGGCGAGCGGCGTGAGCTGCTCCACCGCGAACTGGAGGTTGCCGGCGACGTAGGACAGGGGGTTGTTGATTTCGTGGCCCACGCCCGCGGCCAGCTGGCCCGCCATGGCCAGCTTCTCCGACTGCACCAGCCGCTCGCGCGCGGCCATCAGCTCGTGCGTGCGGCGCTGGGCCAGGGCCTCCGCCTCCAGGCGGCCGGAGTGCTCGCGGGCGAGCAGCGCGTCGCGCTCCGCCTGCACGCGCTTCTTGTCGGTGATGTCGCGCGCGTAGGTGGAGATGTTGCGGCCGCTGGACCAGGCGTGCACCTCGTGCCAGCGGTCCCTGCCGGTGCGCAGCTCGAAGAGGCGGTAGCTCTCCTCGGCGGCCACCTCCCGCATCGTGCGCTCGAACGGGGTGCCGCACAGCTCCGGGCACGACTCCCACAGCACGCGGCGGAAGAGCTCTTCCTGGGAGCGGCCGGTGAGCGCGGCCGCGTTGCGGTTCACGTAGGTGAGGCGCCAGTCCGTGTCCACGGTGAAGAAGGCGTCCGGCATGCTCTCCAGCACGTCGCGCACCCAGTCCAGCGTCTCGCGCAGCCCCTCCTCCACCCGCTGGGCGCTGGTGATGTCACGAAGGCGCAACAGCACCCCGTCCCGCAGCGGCACCGCCGTGCCCTGCAGCAGCACCTCCCCTTCGGTGAAGTGGTCCGCGTGCGGCCGGCCGGACTCCACCACCTGACGCAAGAGGTCCATGCGCCCGGCGATGCCGCCCTTCGAGGACACCTCGCCCAGGCGCCGGCCACGCAGGTACTCCGGCCCCCGGCCCAGCGCGCGCGCCGCGGCGGGGTTCGCCCAGAGCCACTCGAAGTCCTGGATGACTCCGCCCGGCGAGCGCACGGCGCGCAGCACCATGCACGCCTCCGGGTGTTCGCGCTCGGCCTCCTCCAACGCGGCCAGGAGCGCATCCGGGAGCGGGAGGGCCACGGTCGTATCGGTCGCGGACATCCGCCTCCTCGCGGCCCAGGCAGTGCCCAACCCCCGGGAAGCCCGCATGTCGCCACGAATCGCACTGCGGCTCAAGCCAGCCCCAGTCTTCGTATCTTTCTTAACCTTCTCGAATTACAGACACGTGAGAGTAAAAACCGGAAGGAATGGAAAGACTCCCCTCTGGACCGGAACGTCGGCCAGACTCATGCCTGCCCATGCGCCCTACCCTCATCACGCACGTCTCGTTCGAAGCCCTGCACCTGTCCCTGACGGAGCCGTTCGCCATCGCCACCGGCGCGCAGCTGGCGGCGGAGAATGTTCTTGTGCGCGTGACGCTCGCGGACGGCACCGTGGGGTTGGGCGAGGCGGCGCCCTTCACGGCGGTGAGCGGGGAGACGCAAGCCAGCACGCTCGCTTCCTTGGAGCCGGTGCGCGAGCTGCTCGTGGGCCGCGACGCCCAGGAGTGGCGGCCGGCGTCGGAGGCGCTGGGGGATGCGCTGACGCTGGCGCCGGCCGCGCGGTGTGGCGTGGAGATCGCGCTCCTGGACGCGCTCACGCGGCACCACCGCATCCCGATGTACGCCTTCTTCGGCGGGGCGGGGACGTCGCTGGACATCGACATGACGGTCACCGCCGGAGACGTGGCGCACGCGGTGGCGTCGACGCGGGCCATCCTGGGGCGCGGCATCGACACGGTGAAGGTGAAGGTCGGCGCGTTGGACCCGGACACGGACGCGGCGCGGCTCGTGGCCATCCACCAGGAGGCCCCGAAGGCGCGGCTCATCGCGGACGCGAACGGGGGCTACGACGTGGCGGAGGCGCTGGCGTTCCTCAAGGAGCTGGAGCGCGCGGAAGTGCCGCTGTCGCTGTTCGAGCAGCCGGTGGCCGACGTCGCGGGGCTCGCGGAGGTGACGCACCGCTCGAAGGTGTCGATATGCGCGGACGAGTCGGCGCGCTCGGTGAAGGACGTGCTGCGGCTCATCCGTGAGAACGCGTGCCACGGCATCAACATCAAGACGATGAAGTGCGGGATGGTGGATGCGGTGACGATGTGGAGCCTCGCCCGCGCGGCGGGGTTGGAGCTGATGGTGGGCGGCATGGTGGAGAGCGTGCTCGCGATGACCGCGTCCGCGCACCTGGCGGCGGGGCTGGGCGGCTTCAGCTACGCGGACCTGGACACGCCGCTGTTCATCGCGAACCACCCGTTCCAGGGTGGCGGTCAGTACTCGGGCTCACGGCTGACGTTGGACCCGAACGCGCTGGGGCACGGCGTCACGCTGCGCTGAGGCCTCAGCCCTTCACCGGGGAGGAGGCCACGTCCAGCGCCTTCTCCTTCCGCGCCATGCGTGCCCCTCCCGGAAAGGACTTCACGATTCTTCACAGGGCCGTGGCCCAGAGGGAAGGAAAGGCGTTCTGGCGCCGCGCGGCGTGGCGAACGCGGCGGGCGCGGTTAGGGATGAGGGGCTCATGTTGGATGCGCCCTCGTCATCGCCCAGGCTCGCGCTCGTGTCGGAGGACCCCCTGGCCCGGGGTGCGCTCGCACGGGCGCTGAGCGACCAGGCGGAGACCTGGACGGTGGTGGCCGCGGGCACGCAGGTGGAGCTGGAGGCGACACGGGGCGAGCCGCCTGACGTGGTGCTCTGGGACACGGGCCTGCGGCTGGAGGAAGGCGCGGCGCCGGACCTGGGCGCGCCCGTGCTGGCGCTGGTGGCGGACGAGGCGGCGGGGGAGCTGGCGCTGGGCGCGGGCGCGAGGGGCCTGCTGTTCCGCGACGTGGCCCCGGGGATGCTGGGCGCCGCGCTGCACGCGGTCGCGCGAGGCCTCACGGTGTTCGAGCCGGGCCTGTCTCACGTGCGCGCCGCGCCCAGGAACACGGCGCCGTCGGGAGCCCCAGGCCCGGACACCCTGACGCCGCGTGAGCGCGAGGTACTGGGCCTGCTGGCGGAGGGCCTGTCGAACAAGGCCATCGCGGACCGGCTGGACATCAGCGAGCACACCGCCAAGTTCCACGTGAACGCGGTACTGGCCAAGCTGGGTGTGCAGCGCCGCACGGAGGCGGTGGTGCGCGCGGCGCGGATGGGACTGGTGACGCTCTAACCACTCAGGGCGCGACGAGGGCGCTCAGGTGCTTCCACTCGTTGTCCAGCGAGGCCTTCAGCCAGTCGCGATGGAGTGATGGAAGGGGCCACCCATCAATATGAATCTGATTGGACGCGGCAACCATCGCCCGGCCCCTGGCGAGCTCCGCGGTCACAGCGGTCCGCTTCACATCGAAGTCTGGCAGCAACCCGGCGCCCTGCTCCATCTGGCGCAGGCCCATCAGCCGTTCCACCAGCGTGTTTCCTTCAGCGATGCGTTCGCCCAGGGTCCACAGGACGCGTCCCAGCCGAATCCGGTCCTTCTCTGTCAGCTCCGTCGTGGCTCCCACCCGCTTGAACAGGACCATGGGGCCCACCAAAGCCAATTCGCCCACCGCGGCCATGAAGGCTCCATCAACAGGAGCTTTGATTCCCGCCACCTTCATCCGCCGCTCCGCATCCGAGTACAGCCGAGCAAAGGAGGTGGTCCGGTACCGGGGCAGGGCAGCGATTCGCTCCAGTGACTGAAGCTCTTCCGCCGTGAGCGGCGCCTCCTGCGACGTGTTCTCCAGCAGCATGAGCAATGGCAACTGCGATTCATGGGACGCGGCGGCGAGCGGCGTCAGCCGTTCCCGCAGTGAGGCTTGGATTTGCCGCCGCGCCGTTTCATCCCTGACTTCGCCGTGAAAGGTCTCGAGGGTCGCACGCAGCAGGTCGGGATCCGCCACCTCGGACAGGTGACGCGCCATCCACCGCTGCTGCTCCTTCGATGGCCCCCCCATCAACGCGGCGAGAAACCGTGTGTCCGGAGCCTGCGTGCCATTCCACACCGCACGGATGGCCACCGGTCCCCAACCGGGCGTTCCCTCCGGCAGGAGTGACTCCACCCCGAAGTCCGGACGCCCCGCCTCGATCCAGGCGGCGATGAAGGCCTCACGCCATTCACCGGCGGGGTTCGCCCGGCGCAGCTGAACGAGTGCTTCGAGAACCTGGCCTTCCGCCTGCTCGGGAGCCACCTCGCGCAACCGGGCCACGGTCTGCGCCGCCGCGTCCAGGGCTCCCTGCTCCAGCAGCACACAGGCCTGGACCATCAACGCCCCTGGCTCCTTCGGCGCGACCTTCAATACCGAGGCGAGCTCCAGCCGAGCCTCGGACAACGCCCCGGTCCGCGCCTGGCTCGCGGATTCGCGGATCCGGTCCGCGACGGTCCTCTGGGGAGCTTCATCCATGGAGGGAGCAGGCGTTGCCCCGGTCAGGAGCACGCCCAGGGCCAGCAGGGACAGGGACCGCCTCGGAGCAAGCATCCGCGCAGTCTACGCCTTCTTCCTTCCGCCGACCTCAGGTGCCGACGCGCAGCTCGCGCAGGTGTTCGACCACCCAGAGGTATACCGGTCCGACGTCCTTGAACTGGTTGTTGGAGATGGCCATCACCAGCGCTTCCGCCTCATCAATCGTGGCGTCCACCTCCAGGCCCATGCAGGCCAGGGCCTCGCACATGGCGAGCCAGGAGATGCGCTTGTTCCCGTCCACGAAGACCTGCTTCGTCGCGATGTAGAAGAGCAGGTAGACGGCGAACATCAGCCCCGGGACCGCTTCCTGCGGGGCGCCGTACTCCTCCGCGGTCCAGGCCGCGCCCAGGGTCGCGCCAGGGCCCAGGGCATCGCGGACGCCCACCCTGCCGCCATGCGCGGCGATGCCCTTGGCCTGCAACTCCTGGAGCCGGGCCAGGCCGCAGAACCGGTCATACGGCTGCGCGTCGCTCATTGGGCCAGCCTCCTCAGCAGCTCACTCCACTTTCGCAGGGCGTGCGCGTCACGCTCCTCGGCGCTTGGAACCGGCACGTTGGCGCCCTTCTGGCGGATCCAGATGAGCCGGGGTTCAGGCCCCATGACGACCAGCGCGGAGATCTCTCGCAGGTGAGAGGCCTGCGCCACCTGCTCCGCCGTGGCGGTCACCGTGAGGGCCCCGCCCTCCGGCCGCACGATCTGGATGGCCGGCGTGTTCGACACGCCGGAATCGAGTTCCCCAATGATGCCGTGAATCACTTCCAGGTGAGGCAGCACTCTGGGTCCCTCCAACTGGGATGCACGCTGGAACATGCCCCAGCCTATGACTTCTTCCTGACCCCGGATCGAGACGCCCGCTTTCTCAGGGCAGGCGACGCTTCCGCACGAGCAAGGTCCATCTGGTTGCTGCCCGCGGACCACTGCCGACCTTCGCGCGACTCCCACTCACGCACCGCTCGGGCCACGAGCGGTGCCTTGTCCTCCAGATAGTCCAGCGTCACCCGCCGCCGCTCGTACTCCTCGAGCCACTGCCTCCGATACCGGACCACCCGTTCATCGTGGTCCAGCCCCAGGAGGCGCAACGTCTTGGCCGCCCGCTCTCGCAGTTGCGGCGGGCAGCGTTCCGTGACCTGGAGTTGAAGCGACGGAAGGAGGAGCACGAACCAACCATCCTCGATTTCGAAGGGATCCATCAGGCGCTCGGAGACAAGCGCCTGCTTGCGGCTGTTGAGCCATCCGGCGGAGTACCGGAAATTGGTCCATTCGTAGGCGAGCCGTCGATCTTCATCGATGGAGATGAAGTGATCGACGGTCCCTGGCGCGCCCAGATACATCGCGGTGTAGGCACACCGCTCGAAGAAGGCTGCCGCGAGTTGCGCATTGCAGCGTCGCCAATACGCGGGCGGACGGCTGAGAGCTGTTGGATTGCCGCGAAGCCAGCGCCGCCCAGGTGCTCGCACCCTTGAGTCGAAGTCCTCAGGCTCGCTTCCTGGAACGCACCGGATCACGGCCGCCTCCCCCATCGCGAGCGACGACCCACCGGGGCCAGAACGGATCCTGCTCCGGGAGCAGGCGTCGCAGTTCGGAGTCGATTTCCTTCAGAGTGCCCAAACCCTCGCGCTCGCCTCGCATGTAGGCCTCGGCGGCTTCCACCGCGCGTTCAGCCTCCCAGGCACGCGCCTGGGCCAGCCCCATGACAGGCGACGTCAGCCAGTCGTTTGCATCTCCCTGCTTCGCCCAGGGGAGATGCCGCAGGCGCACCTGCTCCTTTTCGAGCTGGAAGAGGAAGAGAGCATCCTGCTCCTCGTCGAAGAACGGCTCCAGGGAGGCCAGCACCAACGGGGAGTGGGTCGTCAGGAACGTCTGGACGGACGTCTCGCTCGCGAGGCCGTCAATGACCTGGATGAGCGATCCGACGATCCGGCGCTGCCACAGCGGATGGAGGTGCGTCTCCACCTCATCCACCAGCAGGATGAACCGGGGATCCGGCGCCTGCCCGAGGAACTCCGAGGCCTGGAGGTGTTCATGCCACGCCCAGACGACGAGGTAGGCCAGGCCCAGGATGCGGCGCATTCCCGCGGAGGCATGCACCACCGGAATGGTGCCGTACGGCATGTCGAGGGTCGGGTAGTTCTGGACGTCCTCGATGGCCAACCGCATGGGCCGCCCGGGGCGGATGGGCTCGTCGCGAGGGGACAGCTGTTCCAGCGCCCGCTTCAACATCTGGAACGGTGACTGCGCGGAACCATCGTCCTGCAACTGCCAGGTCAACCAGTCCCGGACGAGCCCGTTACAGACCGTCGTCCCCTCGTACTTCAGGCCATCCCAGAGGTCCTGGGGCGAGAAGTGGAAGGCATCCGGCCTGCGAGGCGCATCCGGATCCGCGCGCGACGTCTTGTGCCAGTAGTTCCGCGCAGGGTCCCAGACGGAGAAGCTTCCGTCGACGCGCGCATAGACAGTCAGACCCGGCATGCTCGGGCGCCCTTCGGGCCAGGGCCACAGCTGCCGTTCCGGGTCGAAGTCGCTCGTCTTGTTCGAGGCCCGCCGCGTCTTGCCCGTCAGGGCCCAGTCAATCCGACGCCGCTTCGCGCCACGATGCGGCCACGCAGGCAAACCGGGCCACGTCCCGGTCAGGCTCCACCACGCCACGTCGAGCAGGAAGCTCTTGCCCAACCCGTTGTCGCCCGTCAGGACGTTCAGCCGGGGTGCGAACTCGACGTCCAGGCGAGGCGCGGGGCCGACCCCCTGAAGGTGAAGCTCTCGGAGCATGCACCGACACTTAGCGCATCCCGTCCATGCCGCCCACTTCCGGAAGCCTGGATGCAGGGGGGACACTCGTCCAGCGCACACCCGCCCCATCGTCCGACTGCTACACTCCGCACCCTCCATGGCCAACCAGGATTGGGTCTCGCGCCTGCTCACCGGACGCGCGTCGGCGGACAAGGGCCTCAGCGTCCATCTCTCCGAGCGCGACGGCGGCAGCCTCCACGACAAGATGCGGCAGGCGTATTGGTGGATCACCAACAACGCCGTCATCTGCCCCTACTACGACATCGAGTTCGGCGGCACCGCCGCCCTCAAGAACACCGCCGGGGACGAGGTCCACCTGCCGGAGGACATGAGCTACAGCTCGTTCGTCCTCATCCCGCTGCTCACCCTCTTCACCTGCCGCCGCGCCCTGCTCGTGGGCGGGCCGGGCCGAGGAAAAACCACCTCCGCCATCCTCATGGCCCTGCTCTCCGGCATGGGCCGCGAGGACGTCCACCGGGGCATCCAGCGCGGCCACCCGCAGCTGTCCATCGCGGACCTGCTCGGCGCGCCCCTGCCGTCCGACATGCTCAAGGCGGAGGACCTGTCCGCCGTGAAGGTCAGCTGGCGCAAGTGGATTGGCCAGCGCGTGAAGATCATCGACGAGTACAACCGCATCCCCACGAAGACCCAGTCCGCCCTGCTGTCGCTGCTGGGCGAGGGCTACGCGGAGATGATGGACCAGTACGTCTACACCGGCCGCTCGTCCTGGTTCCTCACCGCCAACGACGACCAGGGCGGCGGCACGTTCCAGGTCATCGAAGCGCTCAAGGACCGCCTGGACGTCGTCGTGCGCGCCGTGCCCTTCAACTCCGGCTTCGTGGACACGCTGCTCCAGCGCATCGAGTCCGACAAGTCCCCGGAGGAGATGCTCCCCAAGGACATCGTCTTCACGCCCGGCGAGCTGGAGAATGCCTACAACTCCATCCTCGCCGTGGAGGTCCCCAAGGGCGTGCTGGAGCGCGTGGCCTTCTTCCTGGGCCAGCTGGACTTCTGCCGCATGGCGTCCCCGCGCTTCGAGTTCAAGCACAAGGACACGCTGAAGCTCGCCGGACAGACCGTGTCCGCCGTGTGCAACGAGCAGTGCCCCTTGGACAAGAAGGTGCACCTCTGCACGCAGACGGAGAACGGCACCAGCGTGCGCGCGTACCAGACCATCCTCCACTTCGCGAAGGCGCTCGCGTTCTTCCGAGGCCACCGCGTGACGGAGCTGGAGGACTTCCGGCAGATCATCCCCTGGGTGCTGCACGAGAAGCTCACCCCCAACGCGCGCAGCCCCTTCTTCGAGGCGAAGGGCAACAAGCTGCTGCTCCAGGACCGCGTGGCGTGGATCCGCAACATGTTCGACATGGCCATGGCCCGCTACGGCACGCACGCGCCCGTGCGCCAGAAGGTCGTCGCCCTGCGCGCGGAGCTGGACCTGGGCCTGTCCGGCGTGGACCTGCGCACCACGGAGAAGCGCCTGTCCGCCGTCACCGTGCTGATGAATGACCTGATGACCCGCCAGGAGTTGTCCGGTCCGGTGTACGAGGACCTCATCCACTTGAAGTCCCTCTACAGCCGCTACCGCAACTACGCGACGTGGCTGAAGGAGAACCCGGGCGGTCAGGGGAAACAGCCATGAGCGAGTTCGTCGACGACCTGGAGAAGGAAGCCCGCGGCCGGTTCGTGCGCTGGGACCCAGCGCTGTGGAGCGCGTTCCTCAACGGCCCGGTGGTCCGTCTGGGCCGGGCGCTCAAGGACGGTGACGCCGCGTCTGGAGAGGAGCTCCTGCGCGATTACATGCGCCTGGGCGCGGAGGGCATCGGGCTGGGCTACATGTATCCGGGGTCCGCCGGGCGGGAGAACTTCTTCACGCTCGCGTGGCGGGAACTGCTGCCTCGCCTGTTGCCGAACCTGCGACAGGAGGAGCAGGCCCCGGCGCTCGCGCGCGTGTGGAACCTCAGCGAGAACCTGGAGTCCGCGCCGCCCTGGGTGCAGCGGCTGTTCTGCCGCCTGGGCTCGAACCTGTCCTCGCTGGAGGACCTGGAGGGCCACCTGCACACCATCGCCAACGAGGCGATGGAGCCGCCCACCCAGGCGCTGGGCGACACGTCCACCGCGCAGTGGGTGGACCTGTCCCAGGAGGACTCGCGCTTCATGCCCGGGGAGATGCACTTCCTGGCGCCCGCCGTCGTCTGCGTGCACGACCGTCACCGCGCCACCGCCGCCGGCGGACGCGACGCCGCCACGCAGGGTGTGTGGCTGGTGAAGAAGCCCATGCTGCTGGGGCCCATGGGCTGCAACGAGCGGCTGGAGCCCGCGACGGGCAAGCCCTCCAAGGCGCTCACCTCGCTGGCGCAGCGCGACCCTCGCGCGGGGGACTGGTACAGCACCCAGCACAACGAATGGCGCGCGGTGGCCACGATGCACACGTCCCAGTGGCTGGCGGTCATCCTGCCGGCATGAGCGCGGGCGCGGCCTTCACCCCGGAGGAGGTGGAGCGGTGCTGGCGCGACGCGCTGGCGCTGTGGGACGTGCACGTGCAGTTGAGCCCGCCCGAACCGCACCAGCCCTTCCACCCCGGCGAGGCCACGCCGAACGAACCGCTCGCGTACATCGACCTGGTGCGCCGTCAGGTGTTCGTCCACTTCGACCTGCTGGTCCGCATGGGCGCGCGCGACAGCCTCACCGCCGTGCTGGCCCATGAAATCGGCCACCACGTGCGCTTCCCGCACACGCTGGGGTGGGACGCGGAGCTGCGCGTGCTGGAGCAGCGCCTCATCCCGGGCCTGGGCCAGTCGCTCACCAACCTGTTCTTCGACCTCCAGGTGAACGAGTTCGTGGGGCGCACCCACGCGGAAGCGCTGTGCCAGGTGTACCGGGGCTTCCTGCGCACGCCCGACGGGCGCAAGAAGAACAAGAAGAAGAAGGAGAAGGACGGCGACACGGGCGGGCAGTCCCCGCTGTTCTGCTTCTACCTGGCCATCTACGAGGAGCTGTGGCGCAGGGAGCCCGGACACCTGGTGCCCGAGGCCCTGCTGCCGAAGCTGGAGGAGGCCTACCCGGGCTTCCGCGCGCAGGCGCGCATGTTCGTGCAGACGTTCTACGCGCTGCCCGACCCGCGCCTGCAATTCCTCTACTTCTGCGCCGCGTTCATCCGCTTCATCGACCTGCCCTCGGAGGTCGGCTTCTGCATTCCGCTGGCCGGCGACCTCGGCACTCCGGACGAAGGCGACCTGGACGCGGCGGTGCAGTCCGGAGGCCGGTGGGAGGACGCGCTGAACGAGGCCCGCGCGAACGGCTGGCTGGACGACTCTCACGACACGAAGGAGTCGGATCCGCTGGAGACCATCCGCCGCGCGACCGCGCACCTGCCCGGCAATGACGGCGGCAGGCTGCGGCGCGCGCTGGTGGCCCGGTACTACCGGCGGCTCGTGGACCAGTACATCCTCAAGCTGCCCTCTTCGCCCTCGAAGCCGGAGCCCTACCTGCGCACGATTCCAGAGGCGTGGGAGTACGGCGACGACCCGACCACCATCGACTGGACGCTCACGGTGATTTCGCAGGGGCACCTGGCCGCCGTGGCCCCTCTGCGCCGCGAGCTGGAGGCGGACCTGCCGCCGCAGTCGGACCTGGGCGTGCCCGCGCTGGAAATCTACCTGGACACCAGCGGCTCCATGCCCAACCCGCAGCAGGACCTCAACGCGATGACGCTGGCCGCACAGGTGCTGTCAGCCTCCGCGCTGCGCAAGGGCGCCACGGTGCGCGGCATCATCTACTCGGCGGACAACCCCATCGTGTCCCCGTGGATGTACGACGAGGAGACGGCGCGCGACTTCTTCTTCCACTACATCGGTGGAGGGACGTGGTTCCCCGTGGAGGTGATGGACGAGCTGTCCGTGGAGCGGCCGGATGCGCTGCGCGTCGTCATCTCCGACAGCGACTTCCTGTACAACATGCGGCAGGAAAACGCGCTGCCGCGGTTTGCCCGCGCGATGAACCGGTCGCGCCGGGTGGTGGCCTTCCTCGCGCTGCCAGACGACGCCCCCGCGCGGCAGGTGATGGCGCCGGTGATGGGGAGCCCACGCTTCCGGCTGGCGACCGTGCAATGGATGTCTGACTTTGGCCGTGCCGCAGCGGCACTGGCCGATGCCCTGTTGGAGAAATGATGGCGGTCTCGATTCCCCTCATCCGTGAGCAACTGGCGGCCACGCCCATCGTGTCGCCGTATCCGCATGACCTGGCGGTGGCCATCGTCTGCGACACCTTCCGCATGGCGAGCCAGCGTCCTCCGTCGCAGGCCGAGTGGGCGAAGCTGGAGCAGCGCGTGAAGAACCCGCTGTTCCAGGAGCAGGTGGGCATGCTCGCGCACGTGCTGGTGTCGTCCGACCTGCGCAAGAAGACGGTGCTCTACCTCACCGCGGACCGCACCCCGCAGGCGCGCCTCCAGCAGTTCTTCGAGGAGGTGCATCCCCTCACCGCGGAGATGATCCGCTCCAACGCCTTCCGCCAGGAGGAGTTCCTGCGCAAGTGGCTGGCGGCCCTGGGCGCGGACATCGAAGGCGAGACGGAGGCAGAGTCGAAGCGCCACCTCAAGGAACTGGACTACCGGCAGGCCGTGACGGACCTGCGCAAGGTGGAGGAGGCGCGCAAGAAGGAGGCGGACCGGCGCCAGGAGATGCTCCAGGAGGCCCAGCGCAAGGAAGCCGAGGCCCGGGGCTGGCGCGAGTGACGCTCGGGGTCGCGCCCAGGGCTCGCATCCGCCGCGACAGCCACACGCAGCGCCCGCACCTGCCGTGGGCGCTGGACGTGGCGGCGGGCCTGGCGCGCGGCACGGCCACGGTGGACGAAGCCGCCGCCCGCGCGGAGCTGGAAGCGCGCCTGCCTGCTTTGCGTGACGCGCTCCTGGGCTCGCCCTACTACGTGCGCGTGCTGCGCGAGTCGGGCCTGCACCCCGGCGACCTGCGGCGTCTGGAGGACCTGCGGCACTTCCCCGCGCTGGACCGTGCCACGCTCGCGCGCCACTGGGAGGACGTGCCCACGCTGCCCGCCGCGTCCGACGAGTGCGTGGTGGTGAAGAGCTCCGGCACCACCGGGGACCCGGTGAACGTGCTGCGCGACCGGCGCGACTGCCTGCTCATGTGGGCCGTGCTGCGCTTCTTCACCGAGCGCACCAACACCGTGCCCCCGCCGCGTCCGCGCGTGGTGCTGCTGGATGCGCTGCCGGGCGGGCTGGAGTACTCGGTGCGCCTGCCGCTGTTCCACGACGGCGCCCTGCACCGCGTCTCCGTGCTGCGCGATGACGCGGTGGCGCGCCTGCAACGGGTGAAGGCCTCCGTCGTCTTCTCCGACCCGGAGGGGTTACGCTGGCTGCTGGCCCATCCGGAGGTGCCGTCTCCCCAGCTGGTGCTCACCTCCGCGCAGCACCTGCCGCACGCGCTGCGCGACGCGTGGAAGCAGGAGCGCGGCGTGCCGGTCCTCAACTACTACGCCGCCACGGAGACGGGGCCGCTCGCGTGGGAGTGCCTGGAGGACGCGAACCGGGGACGCTTCCACGTGCTCACGCCGGACGTCTGGCTGGAGCCGGACGGGGACGAGGTGGTGGTGACGCGGCTGCGCCCCAGCGTGCTGCCGCTGTTGCGCTACCGGCCTGGGGACACCGGCACCGTGCGGCGCGACGCCTGCGCCTGCGGCTTCCACGGCTGGACGCTGACGGGCTTTGGCGGACGCGGAGCCTGCGCATTCCACACGCCCTCCGGCCGCGCGGTGGACGCCTGGTCGCTGGCGTGGGTGTTCAAGCACCACCCGCTGCGCGCGTTCCGGCTGACGCAGGTGACCCGGGAGCACTTCACGCTGGAGCTTTCAGGCGCGCCCGCGGACAGCGTGGCGGCGTTGTGCGAGCGACTCACCGCGGCGCTACGCAACCTGGGCTGGACGATGCCGGTGGTGGAGGCGCTGGGTGCTGAAGGGCTGGCACCGGCCGCCAAGCCGCTCCCCTTCCGTTGCGAGCTGACGCTTCCGGGGTGAGCCAGCCCTTCGCCCGGTCGTTTGCCCTGGATTCCCGCGCCTCGCGTGAAGATTCTCCCAGGGAGGGTGCACCCGCACGGAGGACACATGGAGACTCGGAAGCTGGGCAGGCAGGGCCTCACCGTTTCGGCGCTGGGCCTGGGCTGCATGGGCATGTCGGAGTTCTACGCGGGCCGCGACGACGCGGAGTCGGAAGCCACGCTGCTCCATGCGCTGGACCGGGGCATCACCTTCTTCGACACGGCGGACGCCTACGGACCCGGCCGCAACGAGGAGCTGGTGGGCCGCGTGCTCGGCCCCCACCGCCAGAAAATCATCCTGGCCACGAAGTTCGGCCTGGTGCGTGACCCCGCGAATCCCCAGTCGCGCGGCGTCAACGGCCGGCCGGACTACGTGAAGCAGGCGTGCGACGCGAGCCTGAAGCGCCTGGGAATGGATGTCATCGACCTCTACTACCTGCACCGCGTGGACCCGAAGACGCCCATCGAGGACACCGTGGGCGCGATGGCGGAGCTGGTGAAGGCCGGCAAGGTGCGCTTCCTGGGGCTGTCGGAGGTGAACTCGGAGACGCTGCGCCGCGCGTGCGCCGTGCATCCCATCACCGCGCTCCAGTCGGAGTATTCGCTGTGGAGCAGGGACCCGGAGGACGGTGTCCTCCAGACGTGTCACGAGCTGGGCGTGGGCTTCGTCCCCTACAGCCCGCTGGGTCGCGGCTTCCTCACCGGCCAGTTCAAGCGCTTCGAGGACCTGCCGGAAGACGACTACCGCCGCCACTCGCCGCGATTCCAGGGGGAGAACTTCCAGCGCAACCTCAAGCTGGTGGAGCACATCGACCGGCTCGCGAGCCAGAAGCAGTGCACGCCCGCGCAGCTGGCGCTCGCCTGGGTGCTGTCGCGCGGCGAGGACGTGGTCCCCATCCCCGGCACCAAGCGCCGCAAGTACCTGGACGACAACCTGGGCGCCCTGGACGTGAAGCTCACGCAGGAGGACCTGGCGGCCATCGAGTCCATCGCTCCGCCGGGCGTGGCCGCGGGCGAGCGCTACCCCACCGCCATGCAGGGGTTCCTCCAGACCGACGCACGGAAGGAGGCACGCTGACGGTGGGCCCCAGGCCCGTCCGCCCCGCGCATCCATGACCGCGCCCGCTCCGTCCGCCCCGCCGCATCCGCCGGTGCCTCCCTCCTCTCCGTCTCCGCGCGCGCCGGAGTCGTTCCAGAAGCAAGAGGGCTCCGCGCTGCTGAGCTACGGGCTGGCGACGGCGGGCGTCCTGGTGGCGTTCCTCGCCCAGCGGCTGCTGTGGCCCTACATGTCC
>NZ_RAWF01000168.1:0-22360 GCF_003612075.1 Corallococcus sp. CA041A | reverse complement strand
CGCACGCCACGGGTCCCCAATGGCCACGGCCACCGGGATGTCCAGCCGTGCCGGGGGGCTGTCCGTCGGCTTCCAGCCACTGCCCCGGGCCCTTCGAACGGCCCGGGGTGCGGCGAGCAACGAAAGCAGCGCGCCGGGAGTGTCTACCTCCCGGCGGGACGTGACTGACTACTTCTGCGGCAGCGGCACCGAGCGCACGTGCAGCTCGCGCAGCTGCTTCTCGTCCACGTCGCCGGGAGCGCCCGTCATCGTGTCCGTGCCCGTCTTCGTCTTGGGGAACGGAATCACGTCGCGCAGGGACTCCGCGCCGGTGAGCAGCATCACCAGGCGGTCCATGCCCAGCGCGATGCCGCCGTGCGGGGGCGCGCCGAACTTGAGCGCGTCCAGCAGGAAGCCGAACTTCACGCGCGCCTCCTCCTCCTGGATGCCCAGCGCCTTGAACACCTCGCTCTGCACCTTCGGGTCATGCAGGCGGATGGAGCCGCCGCCAATCTCGAAGCCGTTGAGCACCACGTCGTAGCGGTGGCACTTCACGCGGCCCGGGTCGGTCCCCAGGTACTGCACGTCCTCGTCGTGCGGACGGGTGAAGGCGTGGTGCGCCGCCGCCCAGGTGTTCGTCTCCTCGTCGTACTCGAAGAGGGGCGGGTTCACGACCCAGAGGAACTTCCACTGGCCGCCGCTGCCGTACTCGGGGATGAGCCCCAGCTTCTTCGCCACGTGCACGCGCAGGTTCGCCATCACCGTGTGCACCAGCGACTCGCGGCCGAACTGGAACAGGATGAGGTCGCCCGTCTTCGCGTTCACGGCCTGGTTGATGGCCTGCCGCAGCGCCGGCGTAATCGTCTTGGACAGCGGGGACTGGGTCCACTCACCGCCCTCGCCCACCTTCGCGCGCGCCAGGCCCTTGGCGCCCGCCTGCTTCGCGAAGTCCTCCAGCTTGTCGCTCTCCGCGCGGGACAGCGCCTTCTCCGCCGGGACGACCATCGCCTTGACGATGCCCTTGTCCTGAACCGCGTCCCACATCATGGGCACGCCACCGGCCGCGCCGTGCTCGCGGATGACGTCCGTGAGCACCACGTGCTCCAGCCCGAAGCGCAGGTCCGGCTTGTCGTTGCCGTACTTCGCCATGGACTCGTAGAAGTCCATGCGCATGAAGGGCGTCGGGATGTCGATGCCCAGCACCTCGCCCCACAGCTTCTTCAGCAGACCCTCGATGATGGTGAAGATGTCGTCCTGGGTGACGAAGCTCATCTCCACGTCGATCTGCGTGAACTCCGGCTGCCGGTCCACGCGCAGGTCTTCGTCGCGGAAGCACTTCACGATCTGGAAGTACCGGTCGAAGCCCGCGACCATGAACAGCTGCTTGTACAGCTGCGGGCTCTCCGCCAGCGCGTAGAACTTGCCCGGGTTCAGGCGGCTGGGGACCAGGAAGTTACGCGCGCCGCCCGGCGTGTACTTGCCCATGAAGGGCGTCTCCAGCTCCAGGAAGCCGTTGCCCGCCATGTACGAGCGCGCCAGCGTGTTCATCTTGGAGCGCGTCATCAGCGTCTTCTGGAGCGGCCCGCGGCGCAGGTCCAGGTAGCGGTGCGCCAGGCGCTTCTCCTCGGACGTCTCCACGTTGTCCTCGATGAGGAACGGCGTGGGCTCCGAGCGGTTGAAGATGGTCAGGTCCGAGGCCTTCACCTCGATCTCACCCGTCTTCATCTTCGGGTTCACGTTCTTGCCGCGCGACAGCACCTTGCCCTTGATGCCGACGCAGTACTCCAGGCGCAGGTGGCCGGCCGTCTCATGGGCCTCCTTGCTGTCCGGCTCGAACACCACCTGGGTGAGCCCTTCGCGGTCCCGCAGGTCGATGAACACCGCGCCACCGTGGTCGCGGCGATTGTGCACCCAGCCGAAGAGGACCACTTCTTCGCCAACGTTCGCGGCCGTGAGCTGACCGCACGTGTGGGTACGCTTGACCTCTGAAATGAACGGGACCGCCATGGAGACCGCCTGCGTTTGGTTCGGGAAGGAAGGCCGGGCACCATAGCGGATCGTGGAAACGACGCGTCAAGGAATCCATGGCCCGAAAGCCCCCGTGTTTTCACCGTCATCTCCCTCGGAAGACGGGCGCATGAGCAGGCAGGCGCGCACGTCCCCGCAACCGGGAATTGAATCGCGGGTTGAAGCCCCCATGCAGGGGGACCTGGACACCCACCGCCGGCCCAAGGGCATGCCCCCGTGCATGCGCGCGGGGTGGGTGCTGCTCGCGCTGTTGGGGGCACGAAGCGCAGGGGCGGAAGTGGCGGACAGCTCCGTCACGCTCGAGGCGAGCGGCGGCCACGGCTATGCCCTGTGGAGCCTCTTGGGCGACGTGGGCGTAGGGGAAGCGACCTTCGTCACGCTGGGCTACACCGGCGTGCGTCCGGAATCCGGCACCGCGGCCACCCATCAACTCTCCCTGGGCATGGACCACCTGGCGGGCGAACACTGGCTCCTCTCCGGCGTCGTCAGCCTGGGCCTGTCCAAGGCCTCGGACACGGAGCTGACCCAGGAGCGCCCCCGCCTCAACGTCCCCGGCCTCACCGCCCGGACGGGCTCCGGCAGCCAGGCGGTGCAGCTGGGCGCGGCCTGGGACTCGGCGGGCTTCGGCACCTGGGAGTACGGCCTGGACGCGGGCGTGGGCGTCAGCCGCAACCCGCTGCGCCGCCAGCTGCTCACCGTCTCCGACGGCGCCGCCACGGAGCGCTACGCCCAGGAGGACATCCTCTGGTCGGCCCGCCCCACGCTGGGGGCGCGGCTCCTCTGGAAGGGCCAGTGGGAGCTGGGGCTGCGCGGGGCTCTTGCCTTCTACAGCGAGGACCCGCTCACCGCGGGCCAGTTCACCGACGCGGAGACGAACCAGTTGGAGGCCCAGCTCGAAAGCCGGGTGGCCGCCCGCAAGGCCCTGGCGGGACTGCGCCGCCGCCAGCTGCGCGACCTGGGCGCGGCCGTGGCGCGGCGCCTGGGCGAGGTCAACGCCACCACCGGCTTCCCCTCCGCCCCGGTCCGCTGGGACCTGAGGCCGTCCCTCTCCTGGCGCCTCACCCCCGCCCTCCGGGGCCAGCTGTCCTACGCCTTCACCCGGTACGTGCCGGGTGAGGGCGTGGCCCACGTGGTGGCCACCCGGTGGACGGTCCGCCTGGGCGACGCGGTGCGGCTGTGGGCCTCCGTGGCCCTCCAGCGGGACGTGCCGGTGGACCTCCCCGTGGACACCTCCGGCCTGCTCACACTCGGAGGGGAATACACGTTCTGAGCGGTCCGGAGTAAAACGGCGTCATGCTCCGAACAGTCACCACCGCCGCCGTCGGGCTGGCCCTGGCCACGGGCTGCGCGCCGGACAGCGAGGCCCCCGTGAAGGTCTCCGTCCTGTCCCGCTCCAGCAATGGCCAGTACGTCCCCACGCAGGTCGAACTCACCACCATCGAGGACGTCGTCGGCCTGAAGGGCACCGTCGGCGACCTCCAGGGCGGTGCGCGCATCGTCATCGACGTGAACGACCCCGCGCTCCAGAACGCCACCGCGGACAACGTCGCGGAGGTGCTGCTCAAGAAGTCCGGCCACGACGTGAAGGCCAGCTACATCAGCCAGAAGGACGAGAAGACGGGCGATGACGTCCTCTGGCCCGCGGACTTCCACTCCTGGAACATGGTGACCTCGTATTACAACCTCGAGCGCGCCAACGAGTACTTCCGCACCGTCGCCAACGTGAAGGTCGTCTCCTTCGAGCCCACGCCGACGCTCTACTACTTCCCTGAGTTCATCCAGGCGCAGGTGAGCAAGGAGCCGGCGCGCGACAACGCCATCTTCTATCCGGTGCTCCAGTCCTTCATGGTGCTGCCGTTCGATCAGATCCAGCGCGCCCCGCTGCCCCTCAACGCGGCGGTGATGGCGCACGAGTATTCGCACCTGGTGTTCAACCGGCTGGCGTACGCCGGGCAGTCCCTGCCCGTGGCGTTGTCCAACTGGTCCGCGGGGAACCCCAGCCAGGGCGCCAACGTGCTCAAGTCCTTCGACGAGGGCCTGGCGGACTACCACGCCTACGGCGCCACCTGCCGCAGCGTCAGCGGGTGTGACCCCCGCTTCATGTCGACCTCGTTCGACGGCGGCCCCTTCGCCGGGGTGACGGACGCGAGAGATCTGTCGCGCGGGGACCGCTGCATGAGCGCGCTCCTGTACGCCCGCGTGCAGCAGCAGGACGTGGGCACCTTCTCCTCCGACGGCGCCGAGTACCAGGTGGGCACGCTGCTGGCGACCGCGCTCTACCAGGCGGGCCGCTCCACCGGCCAGGAGGCCCAGCTGCAGCGCGACATCGTCTCCGCGTACTACGACACGGACCCCGCGAAGCCGGGCATCTACCAGTACACGCAGCTGGTGCTGGGGGATCAGTCCCAGTTCTCGCTGGCCGTCCCCGCCGCCGCCATCATCTCGCACATCTCCGACCTGGATCTGCGCAAGGCCGTCTGCAACGAGTTCATGGACCACCTGCAGATCCCGCGCGAGCTCCTCATCGGCGCCAACCTCTGCCCGGCCAGCGCCGCGGGCGGCACCACCTGCCCCAGCATCTTCCAGTGAGGCCCGCTCCCTTGAACACCTGGCTCAAGGCCTGCCTCGCCGGCAGCCTGCTCTTCACCCCTGTCGCGTTCGCCCAGAGCGCGGATGACGACGACCCCTACGCCTACCCGGAGCAGGAAGCCGAACGCGCCCAGGAGAAGGCCCAGAAGGAAGACGACGACGCCTACGATCGCCGCCGCAAGCTGGTGGACGAAACGGACGAGTTCCGCGAGGCCTCCGAGCGAGAGAATGACGACGGCTTCCAGAGCATGGCCCGCTTGGACGACCCAAGCCTGGGCGTCGCGGTGGAGCTGGTGGGCGGTCTGTTGATGGTGGACAGCGCTCGAGGCAACTTCTCCGACAACAAGCCCGCCCTGGGCGTGCGAGCCACGTATGAGTTTGGTCGCACGCTCAAGACGGAGAACGAGATGTGGCGCCAAGGCTTCATCGCCGACCTGCGCTGGATATACGGCAGCCTCAGTGACGGCACGGATTTCATCAAGGGGGTCACGCGGCTTCACTACTTCACGCTCGCGCCTGCTTGGGTGTTCCGCTTCGGAGAGTCGGACTTCGGATTCTTCGTTCAGGCTGGCGGCGGACTCGCCTACCAGAACACCAGCATCAGCGTGGGTGAGGACGAGACCCAGGTGAACGGACTCAAGCCCGTCCTCCAGTACGGCTTGGGTATCCGTGGCCGCCCTGGCCGTAGCGCGCGATTCATGTTCCGCATTGAGGCCACGGGGCTACGCCGCGGCTATGCGAACGACTTCTTCCTGGGCGGCAGCGTCGGTATCGGCTTCTGAAGCACCGCCCTTTTTTGTCCCCTCGGCCCCCGCGCCCTTCCCACCTGGGAAGCGGTGGCGGGGGCTGAACTTTTCCCCTCCCTCGCGCCCGCGGGCACGGCCCCCTGCTTGGTATTCCAAGGAGATGGACCCCTGGCATGCCCCCTGCTTACATTCGCGCCGGTTGGGGGAGTCAGGGGCGTCGGGCTGGAGGTGGAAGATGAACGGCGAACAGGAACACGGGCAGGGCAACACCCGGCACTGGGATCCGGTGTGCGGCAGGCACCTGGAGGCGCCGGAGGACCATCCCTCGTCGGAGTACAAGAAGCGCCGGTACTTCTTCTGCTCGGAGGGCTGCCGCACCGCCTTCGAGCGGCAGGCGGAGCGCTTCCGCCTCAACGAGCTGGCGCGGGCCGGCGCGCTGATGTCGCCGGGCCGGGTGCGCTGGGGGCTCGCGTAGCGCGGGCAGGAACCTCGGACGGCGTCAGGCGGCCTGACGCACGTCCTTGAGGCGCAGGGACAGCTTGCGCTGGCCGCGGAAGGTGTCGAAGCCGGCCTGGAAGGCCAGGTCCACCGGCCCCTCCACCAGCGACACGCGGTCCGCCATGCCGAAGCCAATGGCATCCAGCTCCGGAGCGTCCACGAGCGCCAGCTTCAGGTGCCCCGCGCCAGGCACCCCGGACTTCGCGGGCAGCACGCGAGGCCGGGCCTGCTGGCCGCGCAGCACCAGCACCGGCTCCGGGTTGCCCTGACCGAAGGGCCCCAGCTTCTGCAGCGACTCCACGGCCGTCGCGTCCAGGTCGCGAGGGTTCACCACCGCGTCCACGCGGCAGCGCGGAATCATGTCCTCCGGCGTCAGCCGCTGGAGGGCAATCTTCGCGAAGGCCTCGCGGAATGCGGGCAGCTGCTTCGCGTCGATGGTGAGGCCGGCGGCGTGCTTGTGCCCGCCGTAGCGCATGAGCAGGTCCGAGCACCCGGTGAGCGCGTCGTACAGGTGGAACGCCTCGATGCTGCGCGCCGAGCCCTTCCCCACCCCGTCCTTCACGCCCACCATCACCGTGGGCCGGTGGTAGCGCTCCACCACGCGCGACGCGACGATGCCGATGACGCCCGGGTGCCAGCCCTCGTCGTAGAGCACCAGCCCGCGCGAGTCCTTGTGCTCCTCCGCCTGCGCCAGCGCCTGCGTGAGGATGCCGCTCTCGATGCCCTGCCGCTCCGCGTTCGCGCGATCCAACACCTGCGCCAGCGAGCGCGCCGTCTCCACGGAGTCCGCGCAGAGCAGCTGCAGGCCCAGCGACGCGTCATGCAGGCGGCCCGCGGCGTTGATGCGGGGCCCCAGGCGGAAGCCCACCTGCCCCGCGGTGACGGTGGCGTCCGGCTCCAGGCCGGCCACCTCCTTCAGCGCGCGGATGCCGGGGCGGCGGCCCTGGGACAGCTCCTGGAGGCCGTGCGCCACGAGGATGCGGTTGGCGCCGGTGAGCGGCACCACGTCCGCCACGGTGGCCAGCGCCACCAGGTCCATCAGCGCCTTGAGGTTGGGCTCCTTGCGCGTGGCGAAGAAGCCGTCGTCGCGCAGCCGCTTGCGCAGGCCCATGCAGAGGTTGAAGGCCACGCCCGCGGCGCACAGCACCTTGGTGGGGTACTCGCAGCCGGGCTGGTGCGGGTTGAGCACCGCGGTGGCGGGCGGCAGCGTGGGCGGCACCGTGTGGTGGTCCACCACCACGACCTCCAGGCCCAGCTCCTTCGCGCGGGCAATCTCCGCCACGGAGGTGATGCCGCAGTCCAGCGTCACCAGCAGGCGCGTGCCGTCCTGCGCGATGCGCTCCACCGCGCCCAGGTTGAGGCCGTAGCCTTCGTCCAGCCGGTGCGGGATGTACGTGGAGGGCGTGGCGCCCAGCTCCTTGAGGAACAGGTACATGAGCGACGTGGAGGACACGCCGTCCACGTCGTAGTCCCCGTAGAGCGTCACCTTCTCCTTGAGCCGCACCGCGCGCAGCACGCGCTCCACCGCGGGGCCCATGCCCTTCATCCGGAACGGGTCCGGCAGGTCCGCCAGCCGGTCCGACAGGAAGGCCGACGCCGCCTCCGGCGTGCGGTAGCCCCGGTGGAGCAACACCCTCGCCGCCAACGGGTGCAGCGACAGTTCACCCGCGAGCGAACCGACCTCCTGCTCGACGACATCTGGAAGCAACCACCGCATGGCGAAGGACAGTACCTCAGACGTCCGACCAAGGCAGTCCAACCCGCCCACTCACACCACCCTCCTGCACGTCTGTTCAGACGCGCGCTCGCCTGCCTTCCTGCCCCCAACCTGCACGGCGAGTGCGCGGTGCCGCGAGGGACGCGTCGCTGACGCTGGGCGCGCGCTTCTGAAAAAGCGAAGGGCCCTCGCTTCCACATGGGAAGGAGGGCCCTCGTCGCTTCAAGCCGTCAGACAGCTCAGGCCGTCTTCGGCTCCTGCTTGGCGCCACCGGAGTGGCCCTCGCGGGCGTGCGCGCGCTCGTCCAGCCAGATGACCAGCGGGCTGGCGATGTACACGGACGAGTAGGTGCCCACGAGGATGCCCACCAGCATCGCCATGGCGAAGTCGAAGATTTCGCCCACGCCGAAGATGAGCAGACCGATGAGCGACAGCGCCGTCACGCCGGAGGTGAGGATGGTGCGGCCCAGCGTGTCGTTGACGGCGATGTTGATGATCTCCGGCAGCGGCTTGCCCTTGTACTTCACCATGTCCTCACGGATGCGGTCGTAGATGACGATGGTGTCGTTCACCGAGTAGCCCACGATGGTGAGCAGCGCGGCGATGGACGTGAGGTTGAACTCGCGCCGGCTCACCAGGTAGTAGCCCGCCACCATCACCACGTCGTGGAGCATGGCCAGCAGCGCGCCCGGGCCGAACTTGAAGTCGAAGCGGAACGCCACGTAGATGAGGATGGCGACCATCGAGTACACCAGCGCCATGATGCCGCGGTTGCGCAGCTGCTTGCCCACCTGCGGACCCACGTAGTCGACGCGGCGCTGCTCGAAGTTCGGCTTGTCCAGGCCCGCGCTCAGCGCGGTGAACACCTTGTCCGCCATGCCGCTCGCGACGACCTGGTAGTCATAGCCGGTGCCGCCCTGGTTCGCGCCCAGGTCGCGCACCTCCTGCACACCGATGCCCGCGCCGTCCTGCACGGCCTTCTTCACCGCCTCCGCGGACATGGGCTGCGCGGAGCGGAAGTTCACGATGCCGTTCGCCATGTCGGCGTAGACGTTGCGCGTCTCGCCCAGGCCCTGGATGGCCGTCTTCGCGCGCTCGGCGTTCTCCTCCGTGAGCTGCGTGACGCCGCCCATGCGCAGGAGGAAGGAGTTCTCCTCGGCCGCGCCCACGCCCTGGACGCTGACGTCGTGCAGACCGCCGGCCTGGGCCTTCTCACGGACCTGCTCGGCCGTGGTGGGCGTGTTGTACTTCAGCTCCACCACCGTGCCGCCGGCGAAGTCCACGCCGAAGTTGAACCCCACCGCGGCGATGCCGACGATGATGGCCAGGTTGATGAGGGTGGAGATGAAGAGCGCCGGCTTGCGCTTGCTGATGAAGTCGATGTTCGTCTTGTGCTTGAGAATCTGCATGGCGGATTTCCCGAAGGCGCTGGAGGCCCGTTAGACGGACACCGACTGCGCGTTACGGCCGTGGACGAAGTAGGTCGTGATGACGCGCGTCACGACGATGGACGTGAACAGCGACGCCAGCAGGCCCACGATGAGCGTGGTGGCGAAGCCGCGGACCGGACCCGTTCCCGTGAAGAACAGGATGAAGCCCGCGATGAGCGTCGTCACGTGCGCGTCGAAGATGGTCCAGAAGGCGCGGTCGTAGCCCTGGTCCACCGCGGCGCGCGCGGACTTGCCGTTTGAAAGCTCCTCGCGGATGCGCTCGTTGATGAGCACGTTCGCGTCCACCGCGATGCCCAGCGTGAGCACGAAGCCCGCGATGCCCGGCAGCGTCAGCGTGGCGTTGAAGAACGCCAGGCCGGCCAGGATGAGCAGGCCGTTGAGCAGCAGCGCCACGTCCGCGATGAGGCCGGACTTGCGGTAGTAGACCGCCATGAAGACGACGACGAGCGCCAGGCCCACCAGCGCGGCCAGGCTGCCCTTCTTGATGAGCTCGTCCCCCAGCGTCGCGCCCACCTGACGGATTTCGCCCACCGTCACCGGCGCGGGCAGCGCACCGGCCTTGAGCACCAGCGCCAGCGTCTGCGCCTCGCCCAGCCACTCCTCGAAGCTGCGCCCGCTGGCGCGGCCCATGGTGATGCGCGCGCGGCCGCCGCCGATCTTCTCGTTGATGCGCGGGGCGGTGTGCACGTTGTCGTCCAGCACGATGGCCATCCGGCGGCCCACGGCGGCCTCGGTCAGCTTCTCGAACTCGCGCGAACCGGCCGGGTCGAACGCGATGTTCACCTCCGGCTCGTTCATCTGGCTGACGGACGCGTCCGCGCCCGCCAGGCTCTCACCGGTGAGCGGAACGTTCTTGTCCAGCAGGTAGCTGCGGTACGCGATGCAGTCGTTCTTCTTCACCGGGTTCGCCACGCACTCGGTGACGACGTCGCGGCCCTCCGGCGTCTTGTCCTTCGCGTACGCCAGCAGGGCCTCGCGGTTGGGCGAGGACAGCTGAGGGAAGCCCTCGTCCTCCACCAGGGTGATCTTGCTCTCCGCGGGGGGCGGGTTCTGCTGGTACATCTGCGCGAACACCTGGGGGTTGGTGTCGTCCACCATCCGGAACTCCAGCTGCGCGGTGGTGCCCACCAGCTCCTTGGCCTGCTCCGGGTTGCTGCGGCCGGGCAGCGAAATCTGGATGGAGTCCGTGCCCAGCTTGCGCACGTCCACTTCCGCCACGCCCCACTTGTCGATGCGGCGGCGGATGACGAGCATCGCCTGGTCCACGGCCTCGTCGCGGAAGCGGTTCACCTGGCCCTCGTCCGGCTTGAGCACCAGCGTGCCGCCGTTGCGGGACTCCACGGTGAAGTCGGTGAAGGTGGCGAGCACTTCCTTCTGGATGGCGTCCATGGTGCCCGGGTCCTTCGCGGTCAGCACCAGCTGCAGCCGCTCCGGGTCCGTGTCCGCCGTCACCTCACCCAGCTTCTTGTCGTTGACGTAGGTGGCGATCTGCGTCCCGCGGCGCTCGGTGCGCTTCTGCAGGGCCGTCTTGGTGTCCACCCGCATCACCATGTGGATGCCGCCCTGCAGGTCCAGCCCCAGGTTGAGGCGGTACTTCGCGGGGGGCGCCCACGCGGGCAGCCGCTGCTCCAGCACGGCGATGTTGTTGCGCTCGTTGCGGTCCAGGACCACCAGCGAGTAGTACGTCGGGACGAGGAACCAGATCGTTCCCAGCGTCACCGCGACGATCATTCCGAACTTCCACCACCAGCCGCGGTCCATTACTTCTCCTCCTTCTTCTCAGCGGGGGCAGCCGCCGGGGCGCCCGCCACCGGAACGGTTCCCTTCGCACTGACAGCCGTCTTGAGCACGCGCACGCGCACTCCGCTGGCGATCTCCAGCGTCACGGTGGAGTCGTCCACCTGGTGGATGCGTCCGAGGATGCCGCCGGACGTCACGACGTCATCCCCCTTCTTCAGCCCCGCGAGCAGGTTGCGGTGCTCCTTGAGCTGCTTCTGCTGGGGGCGGATCATCACGAAGTACATGATGGCCACCAGCACGGCGAGGAAGCCGAAGGTCCCCAGGGGGGAACCGGCCCCGGCCTGCGCGAGAATCAGGAAACTGTCAGCCACGAACTGCCTCGTCGTTTGGAAGGGAGGACTCGGGAAACCGGCCCCGACCCGGCGTACGGGTGGGGTCAAAACATCCGAAAGGGTGGCCTCTTAGCAAGGGCGCCCCATGTGAGCAAGTGAACGCCGGAAGCGCGGCAATCCCTTTGCCCGCTCACCGACCACCTTTGCGTTCGGCCTCCTGCGCCACGGCCTTGGCCCGGAAGTCCCGGGCGAACGTGGCGAAGCGGTCCTCGGCGATGGCGCGGCGCACCTGGGCCATCAGGTCCAGGAAGTAGTGAAGGTTGTGCAGCGTGTTGAGCCGCATCGCCAGGATTTCTCCCGCCGCGAACAGGTGCCGCAGGTAGGACCGGCTGAACGTGCGGCAGGTGTAGCAGGAGCACGCCGGGTCCACCGGCCGGGGGTCCTTGGCGTAGGCCGCGTTGCGGATGACCAGCTTGCCCTCCGAGGTGAAGAGCAGGCCGTTGCGAGCGCACCGTGTAGGCAGCACGCAGTCGAACATGTCCACGCCGTGCTCCACGCACGTCACCAGGTCCAGCGGCGTGCCCACGCCCATCAGGTAGCGCGGCTTGTCCCGGGGAAGCAGCGGCGCCGAGTAGGCCACGCCCGCGTGCATGGCCTCCGGCGCCTCGCCCACGGAGTAGCCCCCCAGGGCGTAGCCGGGCAGGTCCACCGCGCAGATCTCCTCCGCGTGGCGCTTGCGCAGGTCTTCATGGAGGCCGCCCTGTACGATGCCGAACAGCGACGAGCGCTCGCGGCCCCACGCCTTCACGCACCGGTGCAGCCAGCGCGTGGTGCGCGCCAGGGACTTCTCCAGGTAGGCGCGGTCCTCGGTGGACGGAGGGCACTCGTCGAACGCCATGATGACGTCCGCGCCCAGCGTCTCCTGGATTTCGATGGAGCGCTCCGGCGACAGGAAGTGCCGCGAGCCGTCCAGGTGCGACTGGAAGGCGGCGCCCTCCTCGGTGATCTTGCGCTTCTCCGACAGGCTGAACACCTGGAAGCCGCCGCTGTCGGTGAGCATGGGCCGGTCCCAGGAGATGAAGCGGTGCAGGCCGCCCATCTCCCCGACGAGCGGCTCTCCGGGGCGGAGCATCAGGTGGTAGGTGTTGCCCAGGATGATCTGCGCATCCAGGGTCTTCAGGTCGTCCGGGCCCACGCCCTTGACGCTGCCCACGGTGCCCACGGGCATGAAGATGGGCGTTTCAATGGGGCCATGCGGCGTGTTCAGCCGGCCGCGGCGCGCCTTGGTGCCGCTGGCGTCCTCGTGCAACAGCTCGAAGCGCACCAGCCCCGGGGGCACGCGGGTATCGCCCTTCTCCTTGCGCTGCTCGTCGACCACGGCACTCACTCCTTCACCAACATGGCATCGCCGTAACTGAAGAACCGGTAGCCCGCGCGCACGGCCTCCTGGTACGCGGCGAGCGTGCGCTCCCGGCCCAGGAGCGCGCTCACCAGCATCACCAGCGTGGAGCGCGGCAGGTGGAAGTTCGTGAGGAGCACGTCCACCTGGCGGAAGGCATAGCCGGGCCGGATGAACATCGCCGTCTCGCCGGGGCCCACGCGCAGCCTGCCCGTGTCCGGGTCGGTGGCGGACTCCAGCGTGCGCACCACGGTGGTGCCCACGGCGACCACGCGGCGCCCCTCCGCCTTCGCGGCGTTCACGGCGGCGGCGGTGGCCTCCGGCACGGTGAAGCGCTCCGGGTGCATGTGGTGCTTGTCCAGCACCTCCTCGCGCACGGGGAGGAAGGTGCCGGGCCCCACATCGAGCGTCACCTCCACGCGCCGCACGCCCTTCGCCGCGAGCTTCGCGAAGACGTCCTCGGTGAAGTGCAGGCCGGCGGTGGGCGCGGCCACGGCGCCGGACGCGCGGGCGTACACGGTCTGGTAGCGCTCGGCGTCCGCGGCCTCGGGCTCACGGGTGATGTACGGAGGCAGGGGCAGCCGGCCCGCCGCGTCCAGGAGGCTGGCGAGCGAGGCGCCCGGCGCCGCATGGAAGCGCACCCGGTACTCCCCTCCCCCCAGGGCCTCCAGGACTTCGGCGGACAGGCCCCCGGCGAAGGTGACGGACTGGCCGGGCTTGAGCCCCTTGGACGCCTGGCCCAGGCAGACCCACTCGAGCGACTCAGGAGCCCCACCGAGCGCGGCGGAGGTGAGCGTGGCCGTGGCGGCGGGGCGGACGACCAGCAGCTCCACACGGCCGCCGGTGCCGCTCTTCTGGCCCAGCAGGCGCGCCGGGATGACGCGCGCGTCGTTGAGGACGAGCAGGTCACCTTCACGCAGCAGGTCCGCGAGGTCGGTGAAGCGCTGGTGGCTCCAGGCGCCGGTGGCGCGGCTGACGACCATCAGGCGCGACGCGTCCCTGTTGGGCAGCGGGGCCTGGGCGATCTGCGCCTCGGGGAGCTCGAAATCGTAGTCGGAGAGGAGGGACGACACGGGGTTGGCGCTTGTAGCAGCCCCCGCGCCCTCACGGAACCGGCGAGGGCGTCAGTAGAGCTGCTGGAACTCGGCGCCCGGGTAGTAGTGGGAAAGGATTTCCCGGTACGCCTTGCCCTGGTCGGCGAGGGCCTTGGCGCCCCACTGGCACAGCCCCGCCCCGTGGCCGAAGCCACGTCCGGTGAACACGTAGTTCTTGCCGGAGGCTTCCACGTCGAAGTCCAGGCTCTTGAGGCGCGTGTAGCCCAGCTTGCGGCGGAACGACACGCCGTCCACCGCGGTGCCATCCGACATCGTCACGCGGGTCACCCGGTGCGTGGGCGTGCGGCCGGTGACGCGCATGCCGCCCGGTGTGGCCTTCAGCGCGCCGCGCAGCTCCGCCTCGGAGAGGGTCGCGGTCCAGCGGCTGGCAGGCAGCTTGCCGCAGGGGCAGTCAACGGGCTGCAGGTACGGCAGGTTCCGCTGGAGGGCGTCCTGCCCGGACTCGGTGCGCCCGCCGCAGGAGGCATGGAAGTACGCCTCGATGGGGGCCAGGTCGTACGTGAGCACCTCACCCCGGGTGGCCTCCACGGCGGCGCGAGTCTTGGCGTCCTCGCGGTTCACGCCGCCATACACCTGGTGGAGCACGCTGCTGCCCATGTGGAAGGCGGCGCCATACGCGTCCAGCTTCTTCTGCAGCGCGTACGTCCGCGCGGCCACGGCCTGGGCCTTGAGGGCCTCCAGGGGGAAGGACACGGGCATCTCGCTGCCGAGCACCGCCGCGAGATAGTCCTCCAGGGGGATGACGTTGATGAGCTGGAGGCTGTTCTTGAAGACGCGCACGACGACGTCGCCGCGCACCTGCGCACTGCCCGCCTTCAGGGGTTCGTTGCCGGGACCGCCCGCGTCGGTGGCCTCCAGGCCGCCACGGAAGCGGATGGCATCCCCGATGACGGGAGCACCGTTGACCTCCAGCTTGCCGTTGCGGCGGCGCACGGTGGCCTGGCCCGAGGTGACGGCGGCGAAGGTGCCGTCCTCGGCATCCGGGCCGAAGCCCAGGCCCCGGCCGCTCACGCGGACCTCGTCGCCGGGGTCGTCCATGGCAATGCGCATCGTCTCCACGGCGAACGCCCGCGATGACGCGAGCAGGAGCAGCAGCAGTGCCACACGTTGCAACATGGTCCAACAGTCTAGGGGCGGAGCGATCCGCCTCAAGAAATCGGCCGGGCGCCAGGACCTCTCCCCGGTAGGAGCCCGCGAAAACCCCAGGCGGATGCCGCAGAATGGGGCCCAGTGACTGCCTCCGTCCCCGACGTCGCCCGCCTGTCCCCCGAGGCCCTCTCCGAGGCCCTCCGCGCGCTGGAGCCCCGCACGGCCGCCGTGTTGGTCCGCCGGCTCGTGGAGCGCCGCCCCCAGGCGGAGTGCGCGGCCTGGTACGGGATTTCAAGCGACGCCTTCTCGGTGCTGCTGCTCCGCTCGGCGGTGGCCCTGGCCCGTCAACTGGGCCAGCCCGCGAGGTCCCCGGAGAGCCCGGAGGAAGCCACCGCCTGGGAGCGCATGCTGGCCATGGCCGTGGAGAAGGACACCGCGCCCGTGCCGGTGCCGCTCGCGCCCGTGGCCTGGCTGTGCAGGCGGATGCATGCCCTGGGGCCGGAAGTGGAAGCCGCGTTGGACAAGGCCGCCCAGGCCGACGCGAACTCGCCCGGACGAGCGCGGGAGGAATGGCTGAGGAGGCTGGCCGTGGCCGCGCTCCTGGCCCTGACGGCCTGGCTCTACTGGAGCCGTCCCCCTGAACCGGAGCCCCGCCCCGAGCGCCGCATGCGCTCCCCGGAACGCCGCTGACTGGACGCAGCCACGAGCGGGCGCGTATGGGTAGGCCCATGCGAGCGATCCGGTCATGGCTGGCCCTCCTCATCGCGGGAATCGCGCTGGCAGGCTGCGCGAAGCACGTGGACACCCGGGTGGCCGGAGACGACGACGCGACCATCGACGGCATCGAGGCACGCCTCGACGAGCTCCGCGCCCGCGAGCAGGGTGACGACCTGACCTGCGCCGAGCAGTGCGACGTCTCCACACGGACGTGCGCCACGGCGAAGGAGCTCTGCGGCCTCGTGGAGCAACAGGGGGACCGGGACGACCTCCCGCCGCGCTGCGCCAGGGCCCGCGAGCAGTGCGCGGGCGCGAACGACGGCTGCACGCGGTGTCAGGCGCCCTGAAGAACCGGCCATGCGCTGGCTCTGACTCCGTGCCTATGATGGGTCGGATTGAGGAGCTTCCCCATGACCACCCGTCTCTCGTTGATGCTCGCTGCCTCGTCGCTCGTCCTGGCGCCCCCTGCCCTCGCGGAGGAGGAAGGCCTGACGCCGGAGAAGGTGGCGGCCATCCAGCGCGATGAGTTCGCGGCCCAGGCGAAGGTGAACGAGGAGCACGGCAACCGGAAGCCCTCGGAGATGAGCAACGCCGAGCGAGGCCAGGCCATCCGCGACCAGCAGAAGGAATCCGCCAAGGTCATGGAGAAGCACGGCGTCTCCGCGAAGGAGTTCGCCAGCTTCACGGCCCGGATGAAACCCGAGGACAATCAGCGCGTCGCCAACGAGGCCAAGCGGCTCGACGACAAGGCCAAGGCCGAGAAGGAAGCCGAGGCGAAGAAGCGCAAGGGCGACGGCGAGGTCCACATCCAGCAGGGCTTCAGCGACTCGGACCCCGTGGAGATGGAGTCCGCGGACGGCGCGGAGCCCTCCGTCGACGTCGACGGCAGCCTGGACAGCACAGCGGGTGCGCCGACCGTGGAGCTTGGCGACAGCGCCGGCACGGCGAAGGGCATGAGCCGGAAGTCCGCCAAGCGCCGCAAGTAGCCCCGCGGCGGCCGGCATCCTCCGGGGCCCTCAGCGGCCTCGGAAGCCCAGCTCCCGCGACCGCGCCTGCCACACCTCATCGTACGGGCAGGAGCAGTCCGTCTGCTCCGGCTCCGGGTACGCGTACGTCTGGCCCTTGTAGTTGCGGAACAGGGTCTCCCGCTCGCCGCGCTCGATGACGTAGTCGGGCTGGAGGGTGACCTTCCCTCCCCCACCCGGCAGGTCCACCGCGAGGTGCGGCACCGCGAGCCCGCTGGTGTGCCCGCGAAGCTGCTGGAGGATCTCCAGCCCCTTGGCGATGGGCGTGCGCAGGTGCTCGCAGCCTTCCGCGACGTCCATCTGGTGCAGGTAGTACGGGCGCACGCGGCTGCGCAGGAGCACGTGCGACAGCTCCTTGATGATGCGCGCATCCGAGTTGAGCTGACGCATCAGCACCGCCTGGTTCTCCACCGGCACGCCATGGTCCACCAGCCGCTCGCACGCCTCGCGCGCTTCCGGCGTCACTTCCTTGGGGTGGTTGAAGTGGGTGATGACGTAGACGGGCGCGTAGCGGCGCAGCAGGCGCGCCAGCGAGTCCGTGACACGCATGGGCAGCACCACCGGCACCCGCGTCCCGATGCGGATCATCTCCACGTGCGGAATCTCGCTCAGCGGCGCGAGCAGCGACTCCAGCCGCTCCTCGCTCAGCAGGAACGGGTCGCCCCCGGAGATGAGCACGTCGCGCACCTCGGGGTGGTTGCGCACGTAGTCGATGCCCCGGCGCATCTGGTCCTTGGTGAGCTCCGCCTCACCGCCCTTGGTGATGCGCCGCCGCGTGCAATGGCGGCAGTAGACCGAACACGTATCCAGGGCCAGGAACAGCACCCGGTCCGGATACTTGTGGACGATGCACTCCTCCGGGCGCGTCTTGTCCTCGCCGAGCGGATCCTCAAGTTCCCCAGGCCGCACCCGGGCCTCCGCGCGCACCGGAATGGACTGCATGCGCACGGGGCACAACGCGTGCTCCGGATCGATGAGGGACAGGTAGTAAGGGCTGATGCCCATCCGGAACAGCGAGGACGTCTCCTGCACCCCGGCGCGCTCATCCGGGGTCAGGCGCACGTAGCGCTCCAGTTGCTCCAGGTTGCGCACCGAGTGACGCTGCTGCCAGCGCCAGTCCGTCCACTCCGCGTCGATCACGGAGGGAAACAACCGGGCCCGCCCCTCGGCACTGAGCGAGGGACGGGGGGACGACTGGGGCGCGATGGCGCCCACGGAGGAATCCATTACGCCGCCTTGGGCTGATCCCGCCACCACGCCTGGCCGGACTCCGGCAGCGTGTCGATGGGATCGAAGTACTCGTACTTCCGATCAAGTGCGTCGGCGTCGTTCGCTTCCACGCTGGTGCGGTAGTTCTTGGTCCAGTAGGAGATGCCGCGCTCGCGGTCATACTCCGCCACCTGGTGGATCCACCGCTTCCCCACGAACGGCACGTCACAGACGATGCGCGGCGTGGCGAAGCCCGGCATGTAGCCCATGATGTCGTGCTGGAGCTTCTGCGCCTGCGCCACCGACAGCCGCCAGTGCTCGCTGTTGGGGATCATGTCGCACATGTAGAAGTAGTACGGCAGGATCTTCGCGTGGTCGAGCAGCGTGAAGCACAGGTCCAGCAGCGCCTTCGGGCTGTCGTTCACGCCGCGCAAGAGCACGCCCTGGTTGCGCACGTCGCGGAAGCCCATGTCGAGCAGCTTGCGCACCGCCTTGCCCACCAGCGGCGTGAGCTGCTGCGCGTGGTTCACGTGCGTGTGCATCGCCAGGTCCACGCCGCGCTCCACGGCCTTCTTCGCCAACCGGTCCAGGCCGGCCAGGACGTTGTCCTGGAGGAAGTGCTGCGGCAGCGCCATGAGGCCCTTGGACGCCAGGCGGATGTCGCGGATGTTCGGGATGTCCATCAGCGCGCTGACGAACGGCTCCAGCGCCTGGATGGGCAGGTTCGCGATGTCGCCGCCGGACACCACCACGTCGCGCACGGTGGGCGTGCGGCGCAGATAGTCCAGCATCTGCTCGTAGCGCTCCTTCTGCCCCGTCGCGAACTTGTGCTTGGACACCTGCGGGACGTCGTTGCCCACCAGGTCCATGCGCGTGCAGTGGCCGCAGTACTGCGGGCACGTGGGCAGCATCTCCGCCAGCACCTTCGTCGGATAGCGGTGCGTCAGGCCCTCGACGACCCACATGTCCGCCTCGTGGAGGCTGTCACGGCTGGCGCGCGGGTGGTTGGCCCAGTCCGTGCGGCGGTCGGCGAGCGCCGGCAACATGTACTTGCGGACCGGGTCGTTCCACAGGTCCTCCAGGTTCATGGTGTTGAGCATCTGGGGCGGGACGAGGATGGACATCGTCGCCCGCTCCTTCTGGTCCAACTCCATGCTCGCGGCCAGGTCGTCCGGCAGCAGCGCCCCGAGCGTCGCCCGCAGCTCGCGCAGGTTCTTCACGGTGTGCTTGCGCTGCCACACCGAGCTCTCCCACTCCGCCGCGGTGACGTCCTTGTAGCCCGGGATGCGCCGCCAGTCGGGCTCCACGAACTCCTGGCGAAGAGGATAGGTGAAAGGCTGCTGCGCGGGGCCAGCGTCGGGCTTGCCTCGAGTGGACGTCGTGCTCATGAACACATCACCTCAACGTAAGGAGCGTCGTGGGCGAGGCGTCATAGCCTGCCCCCTGACATCCCTGCTCAACAATCGCCAGGGGCACAAGATGCCCCATGGCGCAGTGCGTCCGTTCAATTCACCGGGACGTTGATGAGCTTGGCCACGCCCTCCGCCTCGACGACCACCACCTGGGGCTTGGTCGACTTGCCGTTGAGCTTGAAGACGACCTTGTGCTTGCCCACCGGCAGTGAAAGCGGATTGCCCAGCGTCACGGGGCTCAAGCGACCCGTGTTCTTCCCATCCACCCAGATTTGAGCGCCCGTCGGCGACGTGCTGCAGGCGAACTTGCCCATCGCGGCAGCGGCGGGCTTCGGCTTCGGCTCCGGAGGAGGCTTCGGGGTCGGCGTCACGGCCACAGGAGGAGGCTTGGGCTTCGGCTCCGGAGGCGGGGGCTTCGGCTTGGGCTCGGGCGGTGGCGCTTCCTCCACCATGTCCACGGCGACGCGCACCTCGGTGTCCCCGCTGGACGTGAAGTCGCCGGAGAACGGCTTGAAGCCCGCGCGCTTCGCCGTGAACGTGTACTTCTTGCCCATCTCCAGGTCGCCGAGCTTCGCGCCGGGCAGCTTGCCCAGCGACTTGCCGTCGACGGTGATCTCCGCGCCCTCCTGCCCTTCGAACAGGGCGGTGAACGTCTTCGGCGCGGGAGGCTCGACGGGCTTCTCCGGGGGCGTCTCCGGCGTCGTGGGCGGCGTATTGTCCACCACCACCGGCGGCGTAGCAGGCGGCGGATCCTTGATCTCTGGAGGCTTGGGTTCTGGAGGCTTCGGAGTCGGAGCATCCGCCGCCTTCAGGCTGAGGAGGATGGGGGCCGCCGCCTGTCCGGCGGTGACCTCGATCTGCTGCGTCACGGGCTGATAGCCCGGAGCCGAGGCGGTCACGTTGTGGATGCCCGCGGACAGCTCGATGACCTGGTTGGCGTTCACGGCCTCACCGTCCACGAGGACGGTGGCACCCACGGGCGCGACGAAGTTCACGGAGCCCGTGGACGAGCCGCGGACCACGAAAATCACCGCGACCAGGAGCAGCAGGGCCGCGCCCGCGGCCATGCCGATGATGGCGGGCTTGGGCAGAGGCTTCTTCGGTCCAGCGGGCGCCTTGGCCTTCTGGACCTTGGCGGCCGGGGCCGGCTTCGCCATCTTGGAAGCCTTCTGGGGGATGGTCGCCGGACCGTCGGCCTCATCGTCGTAGGGCGGCTCTTCCGAGTCCTGCCCTTCGTCGCCGTAGTCCTCCTGGCCGTCACCCTCGTACTCGTCGCCCTGGTCGTCGTAGGCGCCGTCCGGGTCTTCCTCGGCCGCCTGAGCGCGCAGGCCGTTGTGGCGGGAGCCCACCGGGACGGTGATGTTGCCCGTGGTCTCCTCTTCCTCGGGATCCAGCACGGGAGCCGCCGAGCCACCGCGGGAGCGCGAAGGCGGCGCCGTCGGAGCCGGACCAATCATGGTCGCCCCCGCGTAGGCTTCTCCGCCCTCGTCCCCGATGATGACCTGGGACTTGGGACCGCTCTTGCCCTTGCCGCCTCTTCCTTCGTCCTGGGCGTAGGGAGACGCGCTCGTGTGGTGCCCGGCCCGGTCGATGGGGTTCTCCGAACGGCCGGTGATGCTGTCGTCCACGACGACGCTGCTGTCCGCGATCCGCGTCTCCGGGGCGCGGAACGTGTGCGTGGAGTCGACAATCTGCGTCTTGTCCGCGGCGCCATCCATCTCCGCCAGCTCTTCAGCGCTGGGCGGCGGGATGTAGCCAGGCGCGGGCTGTGCGGGCGCAGTGGAGGCGCGACCCACCGGAGAACCGGTGGCCGAAGGCGCTGGCGACCTCTTCTGGGAGGTCGCGCGGGGGGGCGCGGCCACGGGAGGAGGCAGCGTCACACCCGAGTGCTCGATCTGGTCCGGGCGCTCAACGGAGGCATAGCGCTCCATCTTCTCCGCCTCGCGGAGCATGTCCTCGGCGAAGGCCTCCTTCATGAAGCCGGACAGGTGCTTCGACGAGTAGATGGCGTCCCCCGCGAGGAGGAAGCGCATCAGGTCCTCCTGGAGGTCCGAAGCCCACTGGTAGCGGTCCTCGGGCTCGCGCGCGAGCGCCTTGAGGACGACCTTCTCCAGACCCGCGGAGATGTTCGGGTTGAACTCGCGCGGCAGCGGGATGTCCGCGTTGCGCACCTTCTCCAGCGTGGAGAAGTCGGACTCGCCCACGAAGAGCTTCTCGCCCGTGAGCATCTCGTAGAGCAGTACGCCGACCGCGAAGATGTCGCTGCGCCGGTCGATGGGCATGCCCCGGACCTGCTCCGGGCTCATGTAGCCGAACTTCCCCTTGAGGATGCCGGCCTGCGTCTTCTGCGAACGGTTGGCGGCCTTGGCGATGCCAAAGTCGATGATCTTCACCTCGCCTTCGTACGAGACGAGGATGTTCTGCGGAGAGACGTCGCGGTGGATGATGTGGAGGTCCTGGCCGCGCGCGTCCTTCTTGCGGTGCGCGTAGTCCAGGCCCTCACACATCTTGGAGACGATGAACACCGCCTGTGCGGTGGGCATGATCTCCTTGCGACGACGGTAGCGCTCCAGGAGCGTGCGGACATCACGGCCCGCCACGTACTCCATGGCGATGAAGTACGTCTCCTCGTGCTTCCCGAGCTCGTGGATGTGCACGATGTTGGCGTGGTTCAGCTGAACGCTGATCCGCGCCTCGTCGATGAACATCGTGATGAACTCGTCATCCTCCGCCATCGTCGGAAGGATCTTCTTGATGGCTAGGATGCGCTCAAAGCCTTCGACGCCAAAAGCCTTCGCGATGAAGACCTCGGCCATACCGCCGACGTTGACGCGCTCAAGGAGCAGGTACTTCCCAAAGAAGGTCGGCTTCTTCATCTCGCGGGGCTGCCCGGCGCCGGCGAGTACGAACCGCGGCAGGCGGTGCGCAGACCGGGGGGAGCAGTGACTCTAGATCCAGTGAGAACGGCGGTCAAACATCCAAGATGACGTGATTCCCCAACGAATCCGAGAACTTGGCCTCCCCTCGCTCCAAAACTGACCCACCTGCCATCCCGCGTCACTCCAGAATCGCCTACCGCGAGCGCAGGCTGCGGCACACGCCGGGCAAAATCGAGCCACGCGCACGGGCACCAGGAACCCCTGGCGAGCGCGTCTCAGCGCTCAAGCCAGGTGCGGCGGCCCGTGACACAAGCCCGCAAAGACAAAGCCCCTGGCGCCTTGCGGCACCAGGGGCTTTCAAAAAGAATCCGGCAGCGACCTACTCTCCCACGCGGTTTCCCGCGGAGTACCATCGGCTCTGGAGGGCTTAACTTC
>NZ_RAWF01000167.1:0-22363 GCF_003612075.1 Corallococcus sp. CA041A | reverse complement strand
GGGCAGGGGGGGCATGGCGTCTGTCACGAGGTGGATGTCAGGCGGGACGTCCATGCTGCGACAGCCTTCTTCTTGTTTCCAGGAAGCAGGCAGGCGGGCAGGGTAACAGCGACCGTGGATCCGTCCCCCACCCTTGCCGCCCCTTTCGTCCCTTCTTCATAATGGATCGCGACTTCCCTGGAGCGTGCGTGCAGGTTTTTCGAACCAGACCCTTCTGGGCAGCGACCGTCATTGCCTTGTGGCTCCCTTCCGCCACCCTGGCCGCGTCGCCGTCCGCCGACAAAAAGGCTGAACGCGAGGCGCTGAAGAACGCGCTCGTGCAGGTCATGCAGCGCACCGCGCTCAAGAGCAGCCGCGTCGGCGTCCACATGCAGAGCCTGGACGACGGCACCGTGGTGTTCAGCCACAACGCGGACGAACTGCTCAACCCCGCCTCCAACGTGAAGCTCGTCACGTCCTCCGCGGCCCTCGTCGCACTGGGGCCGGAGTTCCGCTACGAGACGGAGTTCCTCGTCGAGGCGGAGATGCCCGCCGACGGCAAGGTCAAGACCCTCTACGTTCGCGGCAAGGGTGACCCCACCGTCACCACCGAGCGCCTCTACGGCATGACCTCCGAGCTGCTCCACGCGGGCCTCAAGGAGGTGCAGGACATCGTCGTGGACGACTCCTGGTTCGACGCCGAGCGCACTCCTCCGGGCTACGACCAGGAGGACTCCGACCGCGCGTACATGGCGCCCACCGGCGCGGTGAGCCTCAACTGGAACGCGGTCGCCGTCTACGTGCGCGCCGCTCCCGGCGGCAAGGCCGTGGTGGACATGGAGCCGCCCAGCGACTTCTTCGTCGTGGAGAACACCGTCACCAGCGGCCCCGGCCGCGCGCGGCGCGTGTCCGTGAAGTCCGACGCGTACGGCGACAAGCAGAAGATCGTCGTCAAGGGCCAGGTCCCCGACGAGCGCGGCGCCGTCAGCGTCTGGAAGAAGATCGACAGCCCGCCCCTGTACTTCGGCGGGTCGCTCAAGCAGTTGCTCGTGTCGCGCGGCGTGAAGGTGAAGGGCAAGGTGAAGCTGGGCCTGACGCCGTCCCGCGCCAAGGTCGTGCACGTGGCGCAATCCGACACGTTCGACATCGTCCTCAAGCGCCTCAACAAGCTCTCCAGCAACTTCGTCGCGGAGACGCTCCTGAAGACGATGGGCGCGGAGCTGCGTGGACAGCCGGGCTCGTTCGCCAAGGGCATCGACGTGGTGGAGGAGTTCCTGGACCGCGACGTGGGCATCCCGCGCGGCACCTACGTGATGAAGAACGGCAGCGGTCTCAACGACGCCAACCGCTTCTCCACCGCGCAGGTGGACCGGCTCCTGCGCCACATGTACGAGCGCTTCCCGCTGGCCCCGGAGTACCTGTCCTCGCTTGGCATCGCCGGCAAGGACGGCACGCTCAAGTACCGCTTCGACGGCACGGACGCCGTGGGCCGGCTGCGCGCCAAGACGGGCACCCTGGAGGGCGTCTCCGCGCTCAGCGGCTACGTGCAGTCCGCGGGCGGGGAGAAGTTCTCCTTCTCCATCATGGTCAACGACTACGCGGGCCGCGCCGGCCCTGTCGTCGCGGGCATGGACGCGCTGGGCGCCGCCGTGGCCGCCACCGGCTCCACGCTGGGGCCGGGCAACGCGCTGGCCTCCCTCAATGAGGGCCAGAAGGCGCAGGGCGGCCTGCCGGACATCGCCAACCGCGTGAAGACCTACCTGGAGCTGGGCAAGCAGCGCGATCAACGCAACATCGGCTTCCTGCGCACCGCGTGGCGCAGCGAGCGCGACCCCGCCGTGCGCGCCGTGCTGGCGGAGAGCCTCTACCAGTCCAACCCGCACGACTACCTGGGCACCCGCACGCTGCTGGACAGCTACTCCGCCACGGATGACGTCTACGGCCGCCTGCGCCAGGTGGCCCACGCCCTGTCCGTGGGCGTGCCCGGCGTGAGCAGCATGGTGGAGCTGGCCTCCGGCGGAAACACGGAGGCCCTGGCCCGCGTGCTGGAGCTGTGCCGCGCGGCCGGCACCGCCCGTGACGTCGAGGCGCAGGACGAACTGGCGGATGGCCTGGGCGAGGTGGCCCGCACCGCCCCCGAGGAGCTGGTCGTTGCCCTGCGCACCGCCAGCACCGTGGAGCGCGACGCGACCGTGCCGCTCCTGGCCCAGGGGCTGGTGAAGACCGGGGACACCACCCACCCGTTCTGGAAGTCCCTGCGCAAGCTGGGCTCTGGCGGGACGGATGCCCAGCTCGTGGCCTTCGCCAAGGGGCTGGACTCCACTCTCACCACCAAGACGGCCGAGGCCCGGACCTCCCAGCGCGCCCAGCCCGTCCAGGTGGTCGCGCCCGCTTCCGCCACGCCCAACGTGGTCCCTGCCTCCGGGGTCCTCCGCCCGGGCGGGTAGTCCCTCGCCTCGGCTTCCCTCCGCCCGGACGTCTCCGTCCGGGCGGACTCTCCCCCCAGCCGGCTCCCGGCACCTCCCAACATCGCGGAATCCTTGAGGCCTCCCGTTAGGGGAGCAGGCGGACGTGCGTCCCCGGCACCCCTGGCCGTTTAGTGGCCCGGGGAATGTCAGTGGTGGATGCTATGGGCTGAAGGACCTGTCGGGGCGTGTGGCCTCGCAGGTTTGTTCCTGGCCCTAGAGGGGTCAGGTATCGGGAGGAAACATGGCTGGAGGCGTGAACAAGGTCATTCTCATCGGCAACCTCGGGGCGGACCCCGAAGTGCGCTTCACCCCGGGCGGTCAGGCCGTGGCGAACTTCCGCATCGCGACGAGCGAGAGCTGGAACGACAAGAACGGCCAGAAGCAGGAGCGCACCGAGTGGCACCGCATCGTCGTCTGGGGAAAGCTCGCGGAGCTGTGCGGCGAGTACCTCAAGAAGGGACGGCAGTGCTTCGTCGAAGGCCGTCTGCAGACGCGCGAGTGGATGGATAAGGAAAACAAGAAGAACTACACCACCGAGGTCGTCGCCACCTCCGTCACCTTCCTCGGCGGACGTGACGCCGGTGAGGGCTACAGCGGCGGCAGCGGCGGCAGTGGCGGTGGGCGCCGGCAGCAGCCGCAGGGCAACGGCGGCTACGGGCAGGGGCGTGACGACTTCGGCCAGCCTCCCCCTCCCATGGACGACGGTGGCGGCATGGGCGGCGGCAACCACGGCGGCACGGACGACGACATCCCGTTCTAACGCCCTGGGGCCATTCCCCTGAAAAGCGAACCGGCCGCTCCTGGATGTCAGGGGCGGTCGGTCGTGTTTTCGGGCACCGGGGCTTCAAGGCCCCGGCGCTTCTTCAGGACTGCTTCAGCCGACGTCCAGGCCGGCAGGGCCGTACGCCGCGCCCGCAGTGTAGAGCGCGTAGATGGCGCCCCAGGACATGGCCAGCAGGATGAGGAAGATGAGGATGGAGAAGGGCTCGAAGCGGCGCATGGAGCGGTCGCTCGCGAAGATGCCCCAGCCCATGGCGAAGGTCTGCAGGCCGTTGGCCAGGTGGTACGCGGTGCCCAGCGTGCCCAGCAGGTAAACCATCAGCGTGGGGCCGTGGTAGTGCATCTCCCGGGCGATATCCATGAAGGGCTCCGCGTGGCCCTCCACCAGGCGCGGGTGCAGGAAGGCCAGCCAGATGTGGGCGCCCAGGAACGCGAGCACGCCCAGGCCCGCCACGCGCTGCACGATGTACTTGAGGTTGCCGTAGTTGCTGTACGCGAGGTTGTTGGGCTTCATGGTGAAGATGCGCACCAGGCCCCACGCCGTGTGGATGAGCAGCGGCAGCATGACGATGATGAACGTGAACGCCTGGGCGAACGGGTTCGCGTACTCCGTCACCGACTTTTCCCAGGCCGTCGCGCCGTAGAAGGCGGACAGGTTGTCCCACAGATGGTTGATGACCCAGAAGCTCAGGGGCACCACGGCGAGGAACGACCCCAGCCGCGACTTCAAGAGGGGGTTCCGGTCGGTGAGGGCTTCGGCGGTGGCTTGGGTGCTCATCGAGTCTCCAGCGGGGCGCGCGGATGGGTGGGGTGAAGACCCCCGCGAGCCCAAGTCAGGGCCTGGGTGATACGGCCTTCCGCCGGTTTATAGCCGTTCCGTCACGCGGGCTGGATTTCTTCCGCATCCGCCCGTGCCAGCAGGGGAACACCGACTCATAAGCCCTGGCGATGCCAGCCCCCCGCCCTGACTGCTGGCCGCCGGGCAGGCGGCCCGTCTCCGTCCCTCTTCCGTTGGCGGGCGCGAACGGGTGGGGCACGCTAACCAGCCCTATGCCTGATGAGCTTGTCAGTGGATTGTTGAAGGCGACGGACCTGCGCCTGGTGCTGGCCACCACCGGTGACCTGTCCCGCCAGGCCCGCGCCACGCACCAGAGCATGCCGGCCTCCGCCGCGCTCCTGTCCCAGGGCCTCACCGTCGCCGCCCTCATGGGGTCGCTCCGCAAGGGCACGGACTCCCGGATCAACGTGCAACTGGAGTGCGACGGCCCCCTGCGCGGCCTCTTCGTGGACGGCGACGCGAACGGCGTCGTGCGCGGCTACGTGAAGAACACCCTGGTGGAGTACTCCGGCTCGGAGGGGCGCTATCACTGGCGCCCGGTGCTGGGGAACCAGGGCTTCCTGTCCGTGCTGCGCGACCAGGGCGGCGGCGAGTACTACCGCTCGTCCGTGGAGCTGGAGCACTTCGACCTGGTGGCGGACCTGGAGCGCTACTTCCACCAGTCGGATCAGGTGCCCTCGCACCTGCTGGTGGCGCAGCTGCCCGGCCAGGTGGACGGCCAGGAGGATCCGCTCGCCACGGTGGTGGGTCTGCTCGTGCAGCCCCTGCCCAACGGGGACAAGGACGCCTTCAAGGCGCTGGGCACCCGGCTCAAGGCGCAGTTCCAGACGGCCGTGCAGGCGCACGCGCAGGACGGGGCGGAGACGCTCCTTCGCTCGCTCGTGCCGGAGGCGGACCTGGAGGTCATGTCGCGCTACCCGCTGCGCTTCACCTGTTCGTGCAGCCGGGACCGCGTGAAGCTCGCGCTGCTCGCCATGGGCCGCGAGGAGCTGAAGGACCTGCTGGAGAAAGAAGGCCAGGCAGAGGCCACTTGCCAGTTCTGCACGACGCGCTATGTCATCCCCGGCGCGGAGATCCAGCAGATGCTCACCGAGGGCAGCGCCTGAGCCTGTCCCCGTGGACAAGGCGCCTGTCACGAAGACAGACATCCTTCGTTTTCCGGGGACTTTTCAGCGCCTCACATCCTCAGGGGAGGCACTCGCGGCGGTTGTGGCGGGGTCGCGGTGCTCGGGATATGACAGGGCCGCACCTCACCCGGAGCTTTCGCCGTGGCCATCAAGCGGGCAGCGCCGCCGAAGTCCCAGGACCAGCGCAACCCTTCCCAGAAGTCTGCCGTGCCCTCCGCCGCCCAGAAGGACGGGGCGGAGAAGCTCGTCTCCATTCCCAATGACATGATCCTGGCGCCCCAGGTGGAGGCCCCTCGCCAACCCACCGGCCGCGACCAGTCCCGGCACAAGTCCACGGGCGTGGTGGAGCTGTCGTGGGCGGAGTTCGACCGGAAGGTGCAGCAACTGGCGCGCACCATCCGTCAGGCGTGGGAGCCACAGGCGGTGGTGGGCGTGGCCCACGGCGGCGTGTACGTGGGCGGGGCGCTCGCGGGCGCGCTCGGCTGCCCGTTCTACCCCGTGCGCATCAGCCGCCGCAGCCGCGACAAGGCCGAGCGCACCCAGGAGCGCGGCCAGCCCCAGGTGAGCGAGGAGATGCCCCCGGCAATCAAGGGCTGCCGCGTGCTCATCGTGGACGACATCGCATCCAGCGGAGACACGCTGGAGCTGGCCACGGCGCTCGCGAAGAAGGTGGGCGCGAAGGAGATCCGCACCGCGTGTCTCATCGCGCGGCCGGAGGGCTTCACGCCGGACCACGTGGGGCTGTCCACGGACTCGCTCTTCGTCTTCCCGTGGGACTACCAGCCGGTGATGGGCGACGCGCACTTCGACGACGACCCGGACAAGGCCGGGGCCTGAGTCCAGCTTCAAGGGCGTTGACGCGGCGATGATCATCGGGACGGCGGGGCACATCGACCACGGCAAGACGTCCCTCGTGAAGGCGCTGACGGGCACCGACACCGACCGGCTCCCGGAGGAGAAGCGGCGGGGCATCACCCTGGAGCTGGGCTTCGCCCACCTGCCGCTCCCGGACGGGCAGGTGGCGGGCGTGGTGGACGTGCCCGGCCACGAGCGCTTCGTGAAGGCCATGGCCGCGGGCGCGGGCGGCGTGGACCTGGCCGTGCTGGTGGTGGCGGCGGACGAAGGCGTCATGCCCCAGACGCGCGAGCACCTGGACATCTGCCGCCTGCTCGGCGTGAAGGCGGGCGTCGTCGCGCTCACCAAGGCGGACCTGCTGGAGGGCCTGGGCGACGACTGGCGCGCGCTGGTGGAGGCGGACCTCGCCGCGCTCACCGTCGGCACCTTCCTGGAGACCGCGCCCGTGGTGCCGGTGTCCTCGCGCACGGGGCAGGGCCTGCCGGAGCTGAAGGCGGCGCTCGCGAGCGCGGGCGCTTCACTGCCACGGCGTCCCTCGGAGGGCCCCGTGTTCCTCCCGGTGGACCGGGCCTTCACCATCAAGGGCTTCGGCACGGTGGTGACGGGCACGCTGTTGTCCGGCGCGCTGGCGGTGGATGACGCGGTGTCGCTGCTTCCCTCGGTGGCCGGTGCGCGTCCGGGCCCCTTCCGCGTCCGCGGCGTGCAGGTGCACGGCCAGCCGGTGGCGCGCGTGGAGGCGGGGCAGCGCGCGGCGGTGAACGTGACGGACGTGCAGACGGAGGACGTGCACCGGGGCATGGTGCTCACGCGCGCGGGCGAGCTGCCGGAGACGTCCATGCTGGATGTGGAGCTGACGCTGCTGCCCGCCGCGGAAGTCCCGCTGCCCAAGCGCCGCAAGCTGCTGCTGCACCTGGGCACCGCGCAGGTGGAGGCCACGGTGGCGCTGCTGGACCTGGAGTCGCTTTCGCCGGGGGAGACGGGGCTCGCGCAGCTGCGGCTGGAGTCTCCGGTGGGCGCGCTCGTGGGCCAGCGCTTCATCCTGCGCGGCTCGCGCGCGCTGCCGGGACGGGGCGCCACGGTGGCCGGGGGCCGCGTGCTCTCCATCACGCCGCCGCGCCGGCGCAAGGGTGCGTCGTCGGTGGTGCGGCCGCTCCTGGAGGCGGACGCGGCCGGGCAGGTGGGGTGGCTCCTCAGGCAGGCGGGCTACGCGGGGCTCACGCAGACGGAGCTGTTCGGCCGCTCGGGGCTTTCGCCCAAGGTGCTCACGCGCACGCTGGAGCTGCTGGGCGCGAAGGGGCAGGTGCTGCTGGTGGACCGCGACCGGCGGCTCTACGTGGCGCAGGACGTGTTCGAGGGACTGCGCCAGCGCTCGCTCGCGCTGCTCGCCGCGTTCCATGAACGTGAGCCCATGCGCGAGGGCCTGTCCCGCGAGGAGCTCCGTCAGCGGCTCTCCGCCCAACTGGACGCGCGCTTGTTCCAACGCGTGGTGCAGGCGCTGGTGGACTCCAGCGGCGTGGAGGCGGAGAAGGACCTGGTGCGCCTCAAGGGCCGGGGCCGTACGCTCACGCTGGGCGACGAGGCCGCGCGCACGCGCCTGTCCGCGGAGCTGTCCGCGGCGGGGCTCGCGCCGCCCACCGTCACGGAGCTGTCGCAGAAGTTGGGGCTCCCGCCCGCGAAGCTGCAGGAGTTGTTGAAGGTGCTGGTGGCGTCAGGCACGGGCGTGCGGGTGAGCGAGGAACTGTGCTTCGACACGGGCGCGCTGGAGGACCTGCGCGGACGGCTGGTGACGTACCTGAAGGACCAGAAGGAGATTTCCACGCAGGGCTTCAAGGAACTGGTGGGCCAGAGCCGCAAGTTCACCATCCCCCTGTCGGAGTACTTCGACCGGGAGAAGGTGACGCTGAGGGTGGGGGACAAACGGGTGCTGCGTCGCGGATGAGTGACAAGGCCTACAGCGAGCAGGAACTGCGTGCCCTGGTGGATGCCTTCACCCAGCCCGTGCTGGTGGTGGAGGGCGAGGGGCACGTCTGGGTGGCCAATGCCGCGTACGCGCGGCTGTTGGGACTGCCCGTGGAGCAGGTGGAGGGGCGTTCCTTCCTGGACTTCGTGCAGCCGGAGGAGCGCAGCCGGATGGGAGACCGCTTCCACCGGGTGGCCACGGGTGCGCCGCTGGACGGGCGTCCGCAGCTCTACAAGATATTCAGCGTCCACGGGGCGACGGGCGAGGTCTACGTGCAGGCCAACCCCCTGCGGCTGGACAACGGGCGTTTCGCCCTGCTGCTCAGCTGCATGGTGGTGGCGGAGCGCCCCCGGGAGCTGGTGGTGGCGGAGCGGTTGGTGGACACGTCCGCGGGGCTGGTGTCCGCGCGCTCGGAGGAGGGCGTGCGGCGCGTGGCGCTGGCGGGCCTGGAGGCCGCGGGCTTCCGGGCGCGGCTCCTGCGCTGGGACGGCACGCGGTGGGTGGTGCGCGACGGAGTGTCCATTCCGGCGGATTCGCACCTGGCGCTGGAGGCGCTGTCGGACGGGCGGCCGGTGTTCGGCGGCGCGGACCATGCGCAGCCCACGCACGCGTACCTGCCGGTGGGCGGGCCGCAGTCGGAGGTGCTCTGGGTGGCGGGCCCGTGGGTGGCGCCCCGGCACGGCTCGGTGCTGACGCTGTTCGCGAAGGTGGTGGGCGCGGCGCTCGCGGACGCCCACCTCCAGGCGGACGGCGCGCGCAGCCGCTGGGAGGTGGAGTCGGTGGCGGAGATGGCGCGCTTCGTGGCGCAGCCCGTGCCCCCGCCGCCGGAGACGTTCCTCGCGCGAGTGGCGGAGCTGCTCCAGGCCCGCGCGGTGGCGCTGCACGTCGTCCCCGAACCAGGGGAGGCCCCCCGGCTCTCCGCCCACGTGGGGCTGGAGGAGGGGAGTGACGCGGAGGCCGTGCGCGCCACCGGCGTGCTGCTGGCCGCGTCGCTGCGGGAGGACGGGGGCGTGCTGTCCTCCGAGTCGCAGGGGCGCGCGCTGGAGACCCTGTCCCAGGGCCGCCTGGGCAGCGGGACGGCGGCGCGGCTCACCCGCGGCGGTGAGAGCGTGGGCGTGGTGCAGGCGCTGCGCGCGAAGGAGCGGCCCTTCGACGAGCGAGACGCGCGGCTGTTGTCCACGCTCGCGGAGCTGCTGGTGACGCTCCTGGAGCAGCGCCGCCTCCGCGCCGAGTCCGCGCGCCAGCTCACGGAGACGCGCCTCCTGCTGGACCTGGCGCGCACCACGTCCGGCGTGCTGGAGACGGCGAGCATCCTGGACGTCGCGTCCGACTTCCTGGTGCACCTGCTGGACGTGTCCAACTGCTTCATCCTGCTCTACGACGAGCAGGCCAAGGTGCTGCGCGGAGCGGCTGCGTCGGCGACCCACCGCGATATGTTCCGCACGGTGGTGGTGCCGCTCGACAGCGACGATCTGGCCGCGCGCGTGGCGCAGGAGCGCAAGCCCATCGCCGTGGAGGACCTGACGTCCGCGAGCACCTCCGTGAGCGCGGTGCTCATCGACCGGCTGGGGGAGAAGGCGCTGCTGGGCCTGCCGCTGACCTCGCGCGAGGAGCTCATCGGCGTGGTGCTGGTGGACGACGTGCGGGGCCCGCGCCCCTTCGGCCCGGAGCTGATTGAGCTGGCGGAGGCGACGTGCGGCCAGTTGGCGCTGTCCATCGCCAACGCGCGGCTCTACGAATCGCTGTGGGCCAGCTACGCGGAGCTGGCCGCCACCCGCGCGGAGATGGTGAAGCGCGAGCGCTTCGCCGCGCTGGGCGAGCTGTCCGCCATCGTCGCCCACGAGGTGCGCAATCCCCTGGGCGTCATCTTCAACGCGGTGGCCACGCTCCGGCGCATCATGAACCCCGGGGGGGACACGGCCATGCTGTTGGACATCGTCGCGGAGGAGAGCGACCGCCTCAACCGCATGGTGGCGGACCTGCTGGACTTCACCCGCCCGCGCAACCCGGTGCTCCAGCCGGAGGACCTCTTGCGCGTGCTCCAGGACGCCTTCGAGGCCGCGCGGGCGCAGGCCCCCACGGAGCGTCCGGTGTACATCTCCGTGGAGGTGGATCCCGGCCTCTCCGCGGTGCTCATGGACCGGCGGCAGATCCGCCAGGCCCTGTTCAACGTGGCCGTCAACGCCATCCAGTCCATGCCCCAGGGCGGCGAGGTCCGGGTGCGTGGGCGCCGGGACACGCACGGAGGCCGCGAGCAGCTGCGCATCGACGTGATGGACCAGGGGCCGGGCATCCCGGCGGAGCTGCTCCACCGCGTCTTCGAACCCTTCTTCACCACCAAGGCCCAGGGCACCGGCCTGGGGCTGGCGGTGGTGAAGCGCATCCTGGAGGAGCACCGCGGCGAAATCGCCGTGGAGAGCGCCCCCGGACGCGGAACCACCTTCACCTTCTGGCTGCCGCTCACGCAGCCCCAGTCCTTCTCATGACCGACGCGACCACTCCGGTTCCCCGAGGCTACATCCTCGTGGTGGACGACCAGAAAAACATGCGCGCCACCACCGCGCTGCTCCTGAAACAGGAGGGCTACGAGGTCGCCGAAGCCGCCACTGGCGAGGAGGCGCTCCTCCGGCTCGCGAAGGCGCGCGTGGACCTGCTCCTCACGGACCTGAAGATGGAGCCCATGGACGGGCTCACGCTGCTCAAGCGTGCGCTGGAGGCCTCGCCCCGCCTCCAGGTCATCATGATGACGGCCTTCGGCTCCATCGACAGCGCGGTGGAGGCCATGCGCCTGGGGGCCTACGACTACGTCACCAAGCCCTTCAAGGAAGGCGAGCTGCGCTACCGCGTGGAGCGCGCCCTGGAGCGCGCCCGGCTCCAGGCGGCGGTGGACAACCTGGCCACGGAGTTCAACGAACGCCACGGCCTGTCCGCGCTGGTGGGCCGCAGCCAGGCCATGCGCGAGCTCACCACGCGCCTGATGCGCGTCGCCCAGAGCGACGCCACCGTCCTCATCCAGGGCGAGAGCGGCACGGGCAAGGAGCTGGTGGCCCGCGCGCTCCACGTGCACAGCCGCCGCAGCAAGCAGCCCTTCGTGCCCGTCAACTGCGCGGCCATCAGCGAGACGCTGCTGGAGAGCGAGCTCTTCGGTCACGCCAAAGGCGCCTTCACGGGCGCGGTGAAGACGCGCCGCGGCCTCTTCGAGGAGGCGGACAACGGCACGCTCTTCATCGACGAGGTGACGGAGACGAGCCCCACCTTCCAGTCCAAGCTCCTGCGCACGCTCCAGGACGGCGAGGTGCGCCGCGTGGGTGAATCCACCGCGCTGCGCGTGGACGTGAGAATCGCCGCGGCCACCAACCGCGACATCGAGCTGGAGGTGAAGGAGAAGCGCTTCCGCCAGGACCTCTACTACCGCCTCAACGTGGTGCTCCTGCGCGTGCCCCCGCTGCGCGAGCGCCTGGAGGACGTGCCCGCGCTGGCGGAGCACTTCCTGCAGCGCGCCAACGCACGCAGCCCCCGGCCCCGGCGCCTGTCCGCCACCGCCGTGGAGCACCTGATGACGTACGACTTCCCCGGCAACGTGCGCGAGCTGGAGAACCTGGTGGAGCAGGCCGCCGCGCTCGCGGAAGGGGACGAGCTGCTCCCCGAGGACTTCCCGCTGCGCCCCCAGAGCCGTGTGCTCTCCGCCGCCACGCCTCCGTCTGAGGCCACGGGCCTGCCCCCCACCGACGCAGTGCGGCCCCTCAGCACGGAGGCCACGGGCCCCACGCTGGCGGAGGTGGTGGAGGACGCGGAGCGCCGGGCCATCGTCCTGGCCCTGGAGCGCCACGGCGTGGACCTGGCCCGCGTGGCGGACGAGCTGGGCGTCTCCTCCACCACGCTGTGGCGGAAGATGAAGCGGCTCAACCTGCGGCCTCCCGCCGGTGCCCGCGAATAGCCTGCCAGCGAACTCGCACCTGCCTCCCAGTACGAGTGCAGATCCGAAATCACCTGCGTTCAGGGATGAAAAAACCAACCTCCTGAATTCGTTGATTGTTTTCATCCCTGAAACGCGATTTCAGGGCTGCAATGGGGCGAAACTGTTGCCCGGTCGTCCAAGTGCTTGAGAACTCTAGAGTTTCGTCCCAAACGGGCTCTGGCATGGCACCTGCTAAGCGTTAGGCTCGGGACGCATCGAAGCGAGGTTGAAAGTGGTTCCCCCCCACCCTTTCAGCACTTCCGGTGCGTTACCTTGAGAAGACCCGCGGCCCGACACCCTCACGGGTGCCGGGCCGCCTTCTTTTCCGCTCCCTGCATCATCGCCGCGTTGCAGCCGCCCGCATGACGCGGCGCGGATCCATTTCACTTCTGCAATGCGCGCGGCGTTTGACGCCGTGAGCCACGCCCCGCAACGACAACGCCCGCCAGGGCCAGGGGCCGAGGCGGGCGTCGGGTGCCGCGAGCTGCCGGCGAACGGCTACTGACCGAACAGCGTGCCGGCCTGGGCCAGCCAGTCGGTGACGTGGCCGGGGAGGATGCCCAGCAGCACGACGGCGACGGTGGAGATGACCAGCGCGGCCTCGGTGCCCCAGTTGCGCTCCAGCGGCTGGGCGCCTTCGGGGACGGGGTGCATGAACATGTAGACCACGACGCGCAGGTAGTAATACGCGCCCGCCGCGCTGCTGAGCACCGCGACCACCGTGAGGCCCACCAGGCCCACGTCGATGGCGGCCTGGAAGATGAGCAGCTTGCTCATGAAGCCCACCGTGGGGGGGATGCCGCCCAGGGACAGCATGAAGGCCGCCATGGCGAACGCCCAACCCGGACGGCGCTGCGCGAGGCCCGCGAAGCGCTCCAGGTCCCACGCGGTTCCCTTCTCCTCGTCCTCGCGGCGCTCCAGCGCGGACACCATGGCGAAGGCGCCCGTCGCGCTGAAGGTGTACGCCAGCAGGTAGTACAGGATGCCGCGCAGCGCGTCCGAGCGCGCCACGTCCAGCGGCGTGCCACCGGACAGCGAGGACGCGGACAGCAGGCGGAAGTGCTCGCCCGGCGCCACGACGAACAGCGCCGCCACGCCCAGGAGCAGGTAGCCCGCGTGCGCGATGGAGGAGTACGCCAGCATGCGCTTCACGTTGCGCTGCGGAATCGCCATCAGGTTGCCGGCCACCATCGTGAGCAGCGCCAGCGTGGCGAAGAGCATCAGCGGCAGCTTGGGGTCCATGTCCTTGCCCACCGTGACGAACACGCGGACCAGCGACGCGAACGCCGCCGCCTTCACGCCCGCGCTCATGAGCGCCGTCACCGGGGTGGGAGCGCCCTCGTACACGTCCGGCGTCCACATGTGGAACGGCACGGCCGCCACCTTGAACGCGAAGCCCGCGGCGATGAGCACCGCGCCCACGTAGACGAGCGCCGGGGACGTGGACAGCGCCTGCTGCAGCGGGCCCGCCATGTCGTTGAGCTTCGTCGTGCCCGTGGCTCCGTACAGCAGCGCCGTTCCGTACAGCAGGACGGCGGAGGAGAAGGCGCCCAGGATGAAGTACTTGAAGCCCGCCTCGCTGGGGCGCGTGCCGCGGCGCAGGTACGCCGTCAGCGCGTACGTCGCGATGGAGAGCACCTCGATGTTGACGAAGATGGTGATGAACTCCGACGACATCGCCAGCAGGCTCATGCCCGCGGAGGCGAAGAGCATCAGCGCGTAGAACTCACCGCGCTCCGCTCCGCGCTTGCGCAGGAAGCCCACCGCGCTCAGCGCCGCCAGCCCCAGGCCCACGCTCACCACCAGGGTGAGGAAGCTGGAGAAGGGGTCCAACACGCCGAAGCCGAGGAACACCTCCTGCGGCGGCTCGAACATCAGGCCCACGGCCACGGCGCCGCTGGCCAGCGCCGCCACGACGGTGAGCACCGCCTGGTAGCCGCGGGACGCCGTCGCGGAGAGGAACACCTCCGACAACAGCAGGACGCAGGCTGCCACCACCATGATGATGGCGGGCAGCATGGGGAGGAAATCCGCCAGGGTGAGATTTGGCAGGTTCATGGAGTCTTTCGGGGCCTACTCGCGAACGGCGAGCGGCGCGGCGGGAACGGAGGGGCGGGCCGCGGCGGCGGTGGAGGGCAGGGACATCACCTCCACGCGCAGCTGGTCGTCCTTCGCCTGGGTGGCGCCCGGAGCGCCCACGCTGGCGCGAGCCACGTAGCGGTCCGTGGACGGAGCGATGCGGTCCAGGAAGGGCTGCGGCATCAGGCCCATCACCGCCACCAGCACGATGAAGGGGGCCGTGGTGAGCATCTCGCGCAGGTTCATGTCGCGCAGGTGCTGGTTCTCCCGGTGCGTGATGCTGCCGAAGAACACCTTCTGCACCATCCACAGCATGTACGCCGCGCCCAGGATGACGCCCAGCGTGGCGAACGCGCCGAAGCCCAGTGGCAGGGTGCTCTTGAACGTGCCCATCAGCACCAGGAACTCGCCGATGAAGCCGTTGGTGCCCGGCACCGCCACCGACGAGAAGGTGATGATGACGAACGCCGCGGTGAACACCGGCATCACCTTGGCGATGCCGCCGTAGTCCGACATCAGGCGCGTGTGGCGGCGCTCGTAGAGGAAGCCGAACAGGAGGAACAGCGCGCCCGTGGAGATGCCGTGGTTGAGCATCTGGTACGCGCTGCCCGTGGCGCCCTCACCGGTGACGGCGAGCAGGCCCAGCATGCAGTAGCCCAGGTGGCTGACGGACGAGTATGCGATGAGCTTCTTGATGTCCCGCTGCGCCAGGCACATCAGCGCGCCGTACACGATGCCGATGACAGCCAGCACCGCGAGGAACGGACGGGCCGCGTGCGCCGCCACGGGGAAGAGCGGGATCGCGAAGCGCCAGAAGCCGTAGGTGCCCATCTTCAGCATCACGCCGGCCAGGATCATGGAGCCCGCCACCGGCGCCTGCACGTGCGCGTCCGGCAACCAGGTGTGCACCGGCCACATGGGGACCTTGATGGCGAACGCCAGCGCGAACGCGGCGAACATCCACGGCCCGTAGGTTTGCAGCGTGGCGGCCAGCGGCGAGAGGCCCACGCACGAGCCCTCCGGGCCGTTGGTGCACGCGGCGAGCTGCTGATTGGCGGCGAGCAGGTTGTTGTAGAGCGTGCCGTAGTCGAACGAGCGCACACCCGGGCCGCCGCTCACGAAGTACACCGCCACGATGGCCACCAGCATCAGCAGCGAGCCGACCAGCGTGTAGAGGAAGAACTTCACCGCCGCCATGCGCCGGTCCTCGGCGCCCCACACGCCCACCAGCAGGTACATGGGGATGAGCATGGCTTCGAAGAAGATGTAGAAGAGCAGGACGTCCATCGACGCCAGCGCGCCCAGCATCGTCGTCTGGAGCACCAGCAGCGCCAGGTGGAACTCCTTGATGCGGTGGCTGATGTACGTGGTGGAGGCGAGCACCACCAGCGGCCCCAGGAACACCGTCAGCAGCAGCAGGCTCGCCGCGAGTCCGTCCAGGCCCAGGTGGTAGCTCATCCCGAACTGCTGGAACCACGGGACGCGGAACTCCATCTGGAACTCCGCGCCGGAAGGCTCGAAGCGGAGGTACGCCCAGACGCCGAACACCAGGTCCAGCAGCATGCCCACGAAGGTGATGGCGCGGACCTGTCCGTGCTCGGACGCGGGCAGCATCAGCACCAGCGCCGCGAACACGAGCGGCAGGTAGATGACGACGTTCAACAGGTGGGTGTCGAAGAAGCTCATGAAAGCACCTGCACGAGGGCGTAGACCGCGCCGCCCAGGATGGCGAGCGCCATGATGGCGGCGTAGGCCTGCGCGTCACCCGTCTGGAGCCGGCGCAGCCCGAGGCCCACCTTCTCCGTGACGTACGCGGTGCCGCGCACCAGCACCGTGTCGATGACGAGCGCGTCCACCACGCGGAAGAGGATGAAGGCCACGAACTTCACCGGCCGGATGAGGATGAACTCGTAGAGCTCATCCACGTAGAACTTGTTGAGCGCCGTGCGGCGCACCGCGCGGGCGAACGCCGGCACGGGCTGGCCCACTCGCGAGGGGAAGAACTTCAGGTAGGCGAACGCCGCGGCCGCGCCGCCCGCGAGCGCCCACATCCACGCGAAGGCGTAGTCCCCGAGGGTCGGCGTGCTGGTGTCCAGCTGCACCGTCTTGGCCACGCGGGCCACCGTCTCCGCCGGGCGCAGCACGGGGGACAGGAAGTTCTCGAACACCGGCTGCATCCCGCCGCCCACGCGGGGCATCAGGGGCAGGGCGTAGGCGAAGGTCACGAAGGCGAGGAACGCCAGGATGACCAGCGGCAGCGTCATGTGCCACGCGCTCTCGTGCGCGTGCGCCAGCTTCGCTTCCGGGGACCGCTTGCCCGTGAAGGTGAGCAGGTAGACGCGCGACATGTAGAACGCCGTGGACGCGGTGATGAGCAGGCCCATCACGTAGACGAAGGTGGAGACCCACTCCAGGCCGTGCAGGTGGTTGTGGTGCACGCCGTGGAAGATGGCGTCCTTGGAGAAGAAGCCGGACATGATGGGGAAGATGCCGGTGATGGCCAGCGTGGAGATGAGGAACGTGGCGTGCGTCCACTTCATCTCCTTCCACAGGCCGCCCAGCTTCTTGATGTCCGTCTCGTCCCCGTTGCCGTGCATCACGCTGCCGGCGCCCAGGAAGAGGCAGGCCTTGAAGAACGCGTGCGTCATCAGGTGCATCGCGGCGGCCCAGAAGACGCCCATGCCCACGCCCATGAACATGATGCCCAGCTGGGACACCGTGGAGTAGGCGAGCACCTTCTTGATGTCGTCCTGCGCGAAGGCGATGAGCGCCGCCAGCAGCGACGTGAGCGCGCCCACGATGGCGATGGTCGCCATGGCGGTGGGAGAGAGCACCAGGAGCGAGCTCATGCGGCAGAACAGGTACACGCCCGCGGTCACCATCGTGGCGGCGTGGATGAGCGCGGAGACCGGCGTCGGGCCGGCCATCGCGTCCGGCAGCCAGACGTAGAGCGGCAGCTGCGCGCTCTTGCCCGCGGCGCCCAGCAGGAACAGCAGCATGATGGACGTCATCACGCCACCGAAGGTGTAGCCCGCCAGCGGCCCGGACTCGATGGGCGTGGCCAGGGACACCGCGCCGCCCGTGCCTTCCGGCAGGGCCAGGGCCAGCTTCTCCAGGCCCTTGAAGGTGACGGGGCCCTTCTGGGAGATGCCCTGCTCGTAGCGAGCGCGCGACGTGGACGCCGCGTTGTAGTCCCGCGCGTCCGCCTGGCGGTTGAAGGCGCCCACCGTGAGGATGAGCAGGAACGTGGCGATGAGGAACGCGAAGTCACCGATGCGGTTGGTGACGAACGCCTTGCGGCCTGCCCACGCCTTCGCGCTGTCCGTGTACCAGAAGCCGATGAGCAGGTAGCTGGCCATGCCGACGCCCTCCCAGCCCACGAAGAGCAGGACCAGGTTGTCGGCCATCACCAGCGTGAGCATCGCGGCGACGAAGAGGTTCAGGTACGCGAAGAAGCGCCAGTACCCATCGTCGTGCTCCATGTAGCTGGTGGAGTACAGGTGGATGAGGAAGCCGACGCCCGTGATGATGAGCAGCAGGATGCCCGACAGGTGGTCCACCAGCAGGCCGAAGTTCACCCGGAAGTCACCGGCGGCGAACCACGTCCCGTAGTCGTGCGCGATGGCGTAGCGGATGGTGTCCCGTTCGATGCCGAACGGGTTGGCCATGCTCACCACGCGCCCGCCGGCCGCGTCGCTGGTGGCCCAGAAGGCCAGCAGGCTCAGCACGAAGGCGCCGGCGATGGCGGAGCACGCCACCAGGTGCACGTTGGCCCGGCCCAGCCACTTGCCGAACACGCCGCACACGAACGCGCCCAGCAGCGGCAGCAGGATGATCAACCCCAGCGAGGGCGAAAACACCTCCGGGGGGATGGGTGCGGTTCTGAAGAACTCGACGAGGGATCCGTCCATGGGTGTGCTCAGGGGTGACGGGGCGTTAGTGCTTCATCGTCCGGATGTCGTCGACGTTCACGGACCCGCGACTGCGGAAGACCGCGATGACGATGGCCAGACCGATGGCCGCTTCCGCGGCCGCCACGGCGATGACGAAGAAGGCGGACACGTGCCCGGTGCCTTCGCCGTGCATGCGCGCGAAGGCCAGGAACGTCAGGTTGACCGCGTTGAGCATCAGCTCCACGCACATGAAGACGACCAGCGCGTTGGTGCGCACCAGCACGCCAAACATGCCCATGCAGAAGAGGGCCGCGGCCAGCAGGAGGTAGTAGGTGATGGGGACCATTGGGTTGTCCGGAAGGTCGCGAGGATCAGATGCGGGACTTGGCCACCACCACCGCGCCCACCATGGCCACCAGCAGGAGCAGGCTGACCGCTTCGAAGGGCAACAGCCAGGTGGTGAAGATGGTCTCGCCGATGGCCGCCATGGTGCCGAACGCCGCCTGGCCCCGCGCGTCCAGCTGCGCGGGCTGCGCGTTCAGCCGGCCCAGCGTCACGGCCAGCACGGCCAGCAGGCCCACCGCGGAGGCGCCACCCAGGAACCGCGTCGCCGTGGGCTTTCCGCGGTGCGGGGCGTCACCCAGGTTGAGCAGCATGATGACGAACAGGAAGAGCACCATGATGGCGCCCGCGTACACGAGCACCTGCACGGCGGCGACCGTGTGCGCCCAGAGCAGCACGTAGATGCCGGCCAGGAAGAAGAACGTCGACACCAGGGCCATGGCGGAGTTGATGGGGCTCCGCGCGGTGATGACCAGCCCCGCCGACAGCAGCGTCATGACGGCGAAGACGCCGAAGAGGACCAATTCGATGTTCAAGACCAGTCTCCGAAGGAACCCCAGGGGTGGTCACCGTACGGGCAGCGGTGCTCCCGTACGTGAGCCTCGAACTCGTCCCGGAACCGCATGAGGAAGGAGTGCGTGGGCAGCGCCGCCGCGTCACCCAGCGCGCAGATGGTGTTGCCCAGGCCGATGGGAGGGTAGGGCGCGATGGAGGAGGCGACGTTCGACAGCATGTCGATGTCGCTCAGCTCCGCGCGGCCTTCCTCGATCTTGCGCAGCAGGCGCGTCTGCCAGGGCGTGCCCTCGCGGCACGGGGTGCACTGGCCGCAGGACTCTTCCGCGTAGAAGCGGGCCACGCGCCAGAGGCTGCGCACCATGCAGGTGGCGTCGTCCATCACGATGACGCCGCCGGAGCCGGCCATCGTCTGCTTCATCTTCAGCGCCTCGAACTCCAGCGCCACGTCCAGCTCGTCCGCGCCCAGCACCGGCGCCGAGGAACCGCCCGGGATGACCGCCTTGACCTTGCGGCCCTTGGGCATGCCCTGGCCGTACTGGTCGTCGTGGATCAGCTCCAGGATGGTGGTGTGCATCCCCACCTCGTAGACGCCGGGGCGGTTCACGGAGCCGGACAGGCACACCAGGTGCGTGCCGCCAGACTTGTCCGTGCCCAGCTTCGCGTACCACTCCGCGCCCTTGGCGAGGATGGGGGGCACGCTGGCGAGCGTCTCCACGTTGTTCACCACCGTGGGGCTGCCGAACAGGCCCACCACCGCGGGGAAGGGGGGCTTCAGGCGGGGCCAGCCCTTCTTGCCTTCCAGGGACTCCAGCAGCGCCGTCTCCTCGCCGCAGATGTACGCGCCCGCGCCCCGGACCACGTAGCAGTCGAGCGCGAAGTCCTTGCCCATCATCGTCTTGCCGAAGATGCCGGCCTTGTAGGCCTCATCGATGGCGGCCTGGGTGCGCTCCGCCTGGAACTTGAACTCGCCGCGCAGGTACACGTAGCAGGTGTGCACGCCCAGCGCGTACGACGCGATGGCGATGCCCTCCAGCATCATGTGCGGGTCGTTCTCCAGGATGTAGCGGTCCTTGAAGGTGCCCGGCTCGGACTCGTCCCCGTTGACGGCCAGGTACTTGGGCTTGGGGCTGTCCTTGGGGACGAAGCTCCACTTCATGCCCGTGGGGAAGCCCGCGCCGCCGCGACCGCGGAGGTTGGACTTCTTCACCTCGTCGATGATGGCGGCGGGCTCCATGGAGAGCGCGCGCTTGAGCCCGTCATAGCCACCGCGCGAGCGGTAGCTGTCCAGGGTCCAGGACTGGGGCTTGCCCCAGGCCGCCGAGATGACGGGTTCGACCGCCTTTGCCGTAGAGGCCATGGATGAACGTCCTAGGAAAGCGAGGGGGAGGAGGGGCGACTCACGACAGCCGGGCCAGGATGGCGTCCAGCTTCGCCTGGGTCAGGCGCTCGTGGTGATCCTCGTTGATCTGCAGGCAGGGCGCCGTGCCGCAGGACGCCAGGCACTCCGTCTCGCGCAGGGTGAACTTGTCGTTCGTCTCCCCGGCGGTGAGGCCCAGCTTCTGCTCCAGGTACGCGAGCATCTTCTCCGCGCCCCAGAGGGAGCAGGAGAGGTTCGTGCAGACGTCGATGACGTACTTGCCCGGCTTCTTGAGGTGGTACATCACGTAGAAGCTGGCGACCTCGTAGGCGCGCTCCGGCGTGACCTCCAGGTTCTTCGCCACCAGCCGCAGACCATCAGGAGGCAACCACCCCTTGAGGTCCTGCAGCAGGCGCAGCGCGGGAAGCATGCCGGCGCTTTTGCGATCAGAGGGGTAGTGCGAGAGGATTTCCGCGATCCCCGCGTCGAACTTCTTCTGCTCTTCAGGAGTGAACAGGGGCTCCGCCATGGCGGGCCGTACGTATTGCCGCAATGGCTTCGTTGTCAACATAAACCCTCGGCGGTAGACTGGGCCGCCCTCAGCAAATTACCGAGCGATTTCAACCCCTTGTTATGAGCCTGGACCCTGCGGACCAGCGGCAGCACCCTCGCATCCCCACCATCCTCCGGGTGGACTACGCCCATGGGCGCCCGGTCCGGGACGTGACGGAAAACCTCTCCACCGGAGGGTTCTTCGTCCAGACCGAGCAGCTCTTCGCGGTGGGGGACGAGCTGCGGCTTGCTCTTTCTTTCCCGGGACTGCTGGATCCGGTAGAAGTCGCCGGGACGGTGGCGTGGGTGCGCCTGGCCGCGCCCGATCAGCCGGGCGGCGTGGGCATCCGTGTGGAGAGCGAGCAGGACCGGCGGCGACTGGGTGACATCTTGAGTGCGGCGGGACCCAACGACAACGCGGTGACCCCCTCTGAGCAGGACGGGTTCCGTGTGCTCATCGTCGAGGACAACCCGCACATCATCGAGATGTACAGCTACGTGCTGAAGAAGCTCGCGAGCAACGACCTGCACGGGAAGGTGCCGCTGGAGGTCCACTTCGCCCCGGACGGCCACCACGCCCTGCTGCGGCTGCGCGAGGACCGCTTCAGCCTGGTGATGCTGGACCTCTACATGCCGGTGATGGACGGCTTCGCCCTGGTGGAGCGCATCCGGGAGGAAGAGGAGCTCAAGGGCATCCCGGTCATCGCGATCTCCGCGGGTGGCAAGGAGGCCCAGGACCGGGCGATGCAGCTGGGGGTGGATATCTACCTGCGCAAGCCCGTGCGGTTCGTGGAAGTGCTGGAGACGGTGAAGCAGCTCCTGCGCATCCGGTAGGGCCCGGGTGATTCCCCAGGCGCTTCTTCGTCGCACCAGACGTTGAAGCGCCGGGCGGGTGCCGCGTAGAGTCCGCGCACCCATGACGAAGCCCGCCATCCATCGTGACACCGTCAGTGGAGAGGCGCTGCTCATCCTGCAGAATCTGCGGGAGAACGGCCGCCTGGGACGCTCGAACAAGCTGGCCGACGTGAAGGCCGCCCTCGAACCGTCCGTTTCGCTGGAGTTCGACAACTACTTCTTCTTCCTGCGCAAGTTCCACTACATCGCCATGGACCGCGAGGCCCAGCTGAAGCTCACCGAAACGGGTGAGCGGGTGGTGGAGGGGGACCTGCAGGACCGGTTCGCGTCGGAGGTCGACGACTTCTTCGCGGATCAGCTCCTGCCGGCGGAGGACGCCACGCACATCGGCCGTCCGCTGGACGAGGACGAACCGATGAACGTCCCGCCGCCGCCGCCGGAGCTGCTCCTGGACGAGGCGGAGGTGGATCCGTCCTCCTCGGCCGGGGCCTCCTCCCAGTCCCAGGTGGGGCCGCCGCCGGTGCCGCCGTCGCGCACGCACCGCGTGGCGATGCCGGCGTTGGACCTGGCGCAGGCCTCCACCCAGATGCAGCCCGCGCAGCCGCCGCCCATCGCGACGCCGCAGCCCCAGCCGGCGTTCCGCCAGGACGGCCCGGCGGAAGGACGCCGGGAGACCTTCATCGGGTCGCCGCCGGCGCCCGCGTCCCAGCCCGTTGTCGTGACCGCGCCGGTTCCCAGCGCGTCCCAACCGCTCATCATCACCCCTCCGCTCGCCGCCGCGCCCGCTCCGATGCCCCCTCCCGC